>NZ_JASSVO010000015.1:0-90498 GCF_030541085.1 Marinobacter sp. ST-43 | reverse complement strand
CCTGATATTTCGTGTCCGAAATACCTCGGCCAGCGCCCACACGAATTACTTGGTTAACTTTTTAAAGAGCGTTTGAGCTGTTGCTCAATCAAGGCCGCGTATTCTACATCGTTCCGCTGCCCTGTCAACCACTTTTTTCGAAGAATTTTTGAAGCAAATTTTCGAACACTTTCAAGCAGTTGCGTTCCTCGTGAACCGGCGTTGTCTGCCGTGTCCCTCAGAAGTGGTGCGCATTCTACAGCCCTCAGGAAAACTGTCAACGCCCATTTTCAATTTATTTTACCGGGCTTCGGTTTCCACCTATCGAGCTGTTCAGAATACAACCAGAACGACCAAAAATCACCCGGATTTTCACCCCTCACCATGGATTCAGGGATCAGGCTTTCAGAATTCGACCTTTATAGAGCTTGCTGCAGTGCGAGCTTTCTCCCGGGCATCCTCTATGGAGCTACCCAACGCCAGCGCTACCCCCATTCGCCTCCTGCCTTGTAATTCCGGTTTTCCGAACAGGCGTAGCTGGGTTCCCGGTTGTGCCAGGGCTTCTTCCAGGCCGGTATAGGAAACTTCTGTGGAGCTTCCCTCCGGCAGAATGACCGCCGACGCACTGGGACCATTCTGTCGAACAACAGGAACGGGAATACCCAGTATGGCCCTGGCGTGGATAGCAAACTCGGACAGGTCCTGGGATACAAGCGTGACCAGTCCAGTGTCATGGGGGCGAGGTGAGACCTCCGAGAACCAGACGTTCTCACCCTTCACAAACAGCTCAACACCATAGATGCCGTAACCGCCGAGATCTTCCACCACAGCACGGGCGATCTCTTTTGAACGCTGTAATGCCAGGTCATTCATCGGCTGCGGCTGCCAGGATTCGCGATAGTCACCATCTTCCTGCCTGTGACCAATGGGCTCGCAGAAGGTTACCCCCTCTTTATGCCTCACCGTCAGCAAAGTAATCTCATAGTCAAAATCGACAAAGCCTTCGACGATTACCCTGCCCTTTCCTGCTCGGCCTCCGGTTTGTGCGTACTCCCAGGCTCTTTCAATATCGGCTTCGGTCTTTACTGTACTTTGCCCCTTGCCAGACGAACTCATCACTGGTTTTACCACCAAGGGAAGCCCGACTTCCGCAACCGCCTGCAAATATTCTTCCCGCGTACCCGCAAACCGATACGGTGACGTTGGCAACCCGAGCTCTTCCGCAGCCAACCGACGAATACCCTCACGATTCATCGTCAGGTTCACCGCCCGCGCACTGGGTATCACCCGATAACCTTCCTGCTCGAGCTTGACCAACTCCGGGGTGGCAATAGCTTCTATCTCCGGAACAATCAGGTTCGGGCGCTCTTTCTCGATGACGCTCCGCAAAGCCACAGGGTCAAGCATGTCGACAACATGGGAACGATGGGCCACCTGCATTGCCGGTGCATCGGCATATCGATCAATGGCGATCACCTCAACGCCGAAGCGCTGGAGCTCAATCACAACTTCCTTGCCCAATTCCCCGGAACCACAAAAAAGTACCCGGAACGAGTTGCTTTTAAGAGGTGTACCCAATCTGACGCTGGTCTTGGTGTTATCGGTCATCTTATAGAGCTACCTTTTGTTCACGTATTGCCACCAGTTTCAAAACTTCTCGGCGTTCATCGTCTGTCATGCGAGTCCAGTGAAGAATCTCGTCACTGGTACGATGGCACCCTATGCAAACATCGTTCTCGTCTAAGGCGCACACGCTTACGCAGGGTGAGCGCACCCGATCAGCCCTGTTCATTTCTGCTCCGGATCACACGCTTTAAGTTTCTCCAGGTAACGCGTGGCATTCTGAACATAATGCGCCGCGCTCATTTCCAACATTTTCTTCTGATTGTCGTTCAGTTCACGCTTGATCTTGCCAGGAGAGCCCACAACCATCGAACCATCCGGTATTTCCATACCTTCAGGAATCAGCGTATTGGCACCAATCAGGCAATGTTTGCCGATCTTTGCCCCATTAAGCACCACCGCATTTATGCCAATCAGTGAATAATCGCCGATATCACATCCGTGCAGCATCACCTTATGACCGACAGTAACACCCCGGCCGATGGTCAAAGGCAGCCCCGGATCGGTGTGCAACACCGATCCATCCTGAACGTTGGATTCAGGACCAACCGTGATGCACTCGTTGTCGCCGCGAATAACCACGTTAAACCAGACGCTACTTTTCTCCAGCAACCGGACATTGCCAATGATAACGGCGTTTTCAGCAACAAACTGACCATCGCCAACTACCTGGGGGCGCTTGTCTTCGAGCTCGTAAAACATATCAGCCTCCTTGAGGGGGTTCGAGCAGATCGATTCCGGCATCGTACACGGCGTTCATAAAGTCGACCAGAACAACCGCGGACAGCCCCCAGATCTGGTAACGCTCCCAGCGATAACAGGGCACATAAAAGGTGTGGTTCAGAAAACTGAGGGCATCGGTGCGCTCCCTCCTGTCTTCCAGAAAGAAGGAAAGCGGTACCCGGAACACGCTTTCTATTTCATAGGGATTGGGCACCACCGGATGATCGCCTGGAACAACCCCTACGTAGGGTGTTACAAGAATGCCGTAGCGTGACATGACCTGGCTTAATGGTGCGATGACGTCCACCTGGTCGGGAGGCAACCCGATTTCTTCATGGGTCTCTCTCAACGCAGTGGCCGCAAGCGACGAATCTTCGGGATCCCGCTTGCCGCCCGGATAAGACACCTGGCCACGATGGGTTTTCAGGTTGGCAGACCTCAGGGTGAAAATCATTTCCGGATTATTTTCATCATCCGTTACCGGCACCAGAATACCGGCTTCCGGATAATCCAGTGCCAGCTGTCGAGGGGCATAATTGGATAATTTTTTAGTTAATAGGTCTCGCACTCGCTACTCCAGTGGCATCCCGATTTTGCATGAGACACAGACAGCCGGGATCGTTAAACTGATCATCAACAGACACTCAGTATACGGGGAAACTAATGAAGTATTGCAGCACATGCGGCCATCCGGTCGAACAACGCATTCCGGAGGGTGACAACAGGCACCGCTACGTATGTGTCAGCTGCGAGACCATACATTACCAGAACCCGAGGATTGTAGCGGGTACAGTTCCGGTCTGGGAAGGCCAGATACTTTTATGCCGGCGCGCGATCGAGCCCCGTTACGGCTATTGGACCCTGCCCGCCGGTTTCATGGAAAATGCCGAGACAACCATTGAGGCTGCAGCGAGGGAAACGCTGGAAGAGGCCCTTGCCGACGTCACCATCGAAGGTCTTTACTCCATCATCGATGTGCCGCATATCAACCAGGTTCACATGTTCTATCGCGCCAGCCTTAAAGACGGGCAATTCGGCGCCGGAGAAGAATCCCTGGAGTCCCGCCTTTTCTCCCCCGGCGAGATTCCATGGGACGAGATATCATTTCCAACCGTACGCAAAACCCTTGAGCTCTTTCTTATCGATATGGAGACAGAACGGTTTGGCGTTCACGTCAGTGATATCCGCCACCCCATGGGAAAAAAAGCCTGACCCGCCGTCAAAGATCAACCAGCCGAAAGATCTCATAAGCCGGCTCTTCATAAGGATGTGCTTGCTTCAATGCGGCTAGCGCATCTCTTATGAGGCTGTCGTCGCACACTAACTCCACCTTATATTCCCGCACCGTTTCTAATTGCCCCTGCTGCCCCAGAAACGGATCGCTTCCCGCCAGCGGCCGGAACTGCCCCTGGCCTTCACATTGCCAGGCACAACTGTCGTACTCTCCAATTTTTCCGGCACCAACATCGAACAGTGCCTGCTTGGTTTGTTCCAGATGACTCTCAGGTACGAAGTAGCAAAATTTATACACGGACACCTCCCTGACTGATCAAATATCACCCAGCATTAGAGAATTCAAACTTACTCACAGATTCTGTGGATAACTCTGGGGAAAGTTTTTGGGAATCGCCCCCCAAGCCCCATGAATACTGGCCTTTCCTTAAATTGCCGACATTTTCACCCATGATTTTATTTTCTTTAATATCAATAGGTTAAAAGTTTCGCACAAAAACTGAACTTAGTTCTCAATGTTTGCTCACAGAACAGTCAGGGCGGCACCGGAAATGTGCATAAAGTTGTCTAGTCAAGCCCTGAAGCGGCAAATTTACAGACTATTTTAAGGCACCAGGGGTAAAATTCGGGGTTGACATCAAAGGTATCGGTTTAACTAATCGAGCATAAAAAAAGCCAGCCTCGAACCTCTTATAAACAGAGACCGGAGGCTGGCTTTCACTTCTCTTTTCAGGTGTGATTCAGCGAATCAACCAAACCACTTTCTGGCATTGCGGAACATGCGTAACCAGGGACCATCTTCCTGCCAGCCATCCGGGCGCCAGGAGTGCTGAACGGCCCGGAACACCCGCTCCGGATGGGGCATCATGATGGTCACGCGACCATCCCTTGTGGTAATACCGGTAATACCAGACTCTGAACCGTTGGGGTTATAGGGGTAACGGGTCGTTTCCTGGCCACGGTTGTCGACATATCGGAGAGCAACCAATTCGTTATCCGACAGCGCCTTGGCTGACGTGCCGGAAGCGAACTCAACCCTCCCCTCACCGTGGGCAACCGCGATCGGCATACGGGAGCCAGTCATGCCATCCAGGAAGGCGGATGGTGAAGAAGTAACCTCAACCATTACCAGACGCGCTTCAAACTGTTCGGACTGGTTTCGAACAAAGCGCGGCCAGCCTTCACTGCCCGGAATCAGCTCGTGCAGGTTGGAAAGCATCTGACAACCATTACAGACACCAAGGGCGAGGGTATCCTGGCGATTAAAGAACGCAGCAAACTGATCACGCACCCGGTCGTTAAACAGGATGGACTTGGCCCAGCCTTCACCAGCACCCAGCACATCACCGTAGGAGAAACCGCCACAAGCCACCAGACTCTGGAACTTCTCCAGGCTGATGCGACCGGATAGCAGGTCACTCATGTGAACGTCCGTCGCTTCAAAGCCTGCGCGGTCGAAGGCGGCCGCCATCTCAACCTGCCCGTTTACGCCCTGCTCCCGCAACACCGCCACTTTCGGCCGTTTGCCGGTATTAATAAATGGCGCCGCGACGTCTTCATTCAGATCAAAGGTCAGATCAGCACTCAGCCCCGGATCCTCGGCATCGAGCAGGTTCTCGAATTCTTCCCGGGCACAGTCGGCATTGTCGCGAAGAGACTGAATGCGGTAGCTGGTTTCTGCCCAGAGGCGCTGCAGATCTGGGCGCGCCTCATCCAGAACCGGCTCTCCGGCAAACAACAACCGAACCCGATCCTTGTCATTCAGAGTACCAATGACACTCGTGTGATCTCCCAGCCCGGCACCGGAGAATTGCTGGAGAACGAAATCAGTGTCTTCACGGCGCACCTGGATAACCGCACCCAGCTCCTCATTGAAGAGTTCACGGGCAAATTGGGATTCGTCTTCCGCGAGGCCATCCAGCTTGATATCGACACCGGTTCTGCCGGCAAAGCTCATTTCCGCGAGGGTGACAAACAGACCGCCATCGGAACGGTCATGATAGGCCAGCAACTTGCCATCGTCGTTGAGGCCCTGAATAACCGCGAAAAATGCCTTGATGTCCTCGGGATCGTCCAGATCCGGCGCCACAGCACCCACCTGACGATAAACCTGCGCCAGCGCAGATCCGCCAAGACGGTTCTGGCCAGCGGCCAGGTCAACAAGAATAAGATCCGTTTCACCGGCATCAGTGCGCAGCTGAGGTGTCTGGGTGCGGGCAACGTCGGTAACCGGAGCGAAGCCGCTGACAATCAGAGATAGAGGCGCGGTCACGCTCTTCTGCTCGCCATTGTCCTCTTCCCAGGCGGTTTTCATGGACATGGAGTCCTTGCCCACCGGAATGGTAATACCCAGCGCCGGGCACAACTCCATACCCACCGCACGAACGGTTTCGTAAAGGTTCTCATCCTCGCCCGGATGACCTGCGGCGGCCATCCAGTTTGCCGAGAGCCGGATATCAGACAGCTTCGCAATCGGTGCCGCCGCCAGGTTGGTAATGGTTTCGCCTACGGCCATTCGGCCTGACGCCGGCGCATCAATCACTGCAAGCGGCGTACGCTCACCCATCGCCATAGCTTCACCGGTACGCACATCAAACGATGCTGCGGTGACCGCCACATCACTCACAGGTACCTGCCACGGGCCCACCATCTGGTCCCGGGCCACAAGCCCGGTAATGGTGCGGTCGCCAATGGTAATCAGGAAACTCTTGGAGCCAACCGACGGCAGACGCAGAATCCGCCGAACCGCATCGTGAAGATCGATTTTCGTGGAATCGAAAATCGGCTTGGTAAAGGAGGAACGGCTGACACTGCGATGCATGCGCGGAGGCTTGCCGAAAAGCACTTCCATCGGCAGATCCACGGGCTTGTCGTTGAAGTAGGAATCGCCCAGCTCCAGATGATGCTCCTCGGTCGCCTCACCAATCACGGCATACGGGCAGCGCTCGCGACGGCACAGGGCATCGAACAGATCCAGGTTTTCAGGCGCAACCGCCATCACGTAACGTTCCTGGGATTCGTTACACCAGATCTCCAGGGGCGACATCCCCGGCTCATCACTGGGAATATCCCGGAGCTCAAACTTGCCACCACGGCCACCGTCCTTGACCAGCTCCGGCATGGCATTGGACAAGCCGCCAGCTCCCACATCGTGAATAAAGCAGATCGGGTTTTTCTCGCCCATCTGCCAGCAACGGTCGATAACTTCCTGACAACGGCGTTCCATTTCAGGGTTATCGCGCTGTACCGAGGCAAAATCCAGATTCTCGTTACTGGAACCGGAGTCCATGGAAGAGGCTGCGCCCCCACCAAGACCAATCAGCATGGACGGGCCACCCAGCACAATCAGTTTGGCGCCGACCGGAATATTGCCCTTCTCGACGTCCTGCTCGCGAATGTTACCCAGACCACCGGCAATCATGATCGGCTTGTGATACCCACGAACCTCTTCACCGGCAGCACCCGGCACTTTTTCTTCAAAGGTCCGGAAGTAACCGGCCAGGTTAGGACGACCAAATTCGTTGTTAAACGCAGCACCGCCGATGGGGCCTTCAATCATGATATCCAGCGGAGAGGCAATCCGGTCCGGCTTGCCATAGCCAATTTCCCAGGGTTGCTCATCACCGGGAATATTCAGATTGGACACGGTGAAACCGGTAAGACCGGCTTTCGGCTTGGAACCACGACCGGTCGCGCCTTCATCCCGGATTTCGCCACCAGAACCTGTGGCCGCGCCAGAGAAAGGGGCAATCGCTGTTGGGTGGTTGTGGGTCTCCACTTTCATCAGGATGTGCACCGGCTCCCGGTTATAGCCGTAGACACCCGAGTCCGGATTCGGGAAGAAGCGACCGGCTTCGCTGCCGGCGATCACCGCGGCGTTGTCCTTGTAGGCCGACAGCACGCCCTCGCTATTCATCTCGAAGGTATTGCGAATCATCGCGAACAGGGACTTTTCCTGGCCTTCCCCATCAATATCCCAGGACGCGTTGAAAATCTTGTGGCGGCAGTGCTCAGAGTTGGCCTGAGCGAACATCATCAGCTCAACATCCGTCGGATCCCGCTCCAGGCCGACAAAGGATTTGACCAGGTAATCAATCTCATCGTCCGCCAGCGCCAGGCCCAACCGGCCATTTGCTTCCACCAGGGCATCCCGGCCACCAGACAACACCGGTACCCGTCCCAGAGAGCGAGGCTCTTCGTGGCTGAACAGAAGTTCCGCACCGCCCATCTCGTGAAATACTTTCTGCGTCATGCGGTCATGGAGAAGCGCCGCAATCTGCTCACGCTGTTCCAGACCCAGTTTCTTGCTGGCCTTGACGTAGTAGGCAATACCACGTTCAATTCGGCGGATCTGCCGGAGGCCACAATTGCGGGCGATATCCGTGGCCTTGCTCGACCAGGGCGACAAGGTGCCCGGTCGCGGTACCACCAGGAACAGAATTCCATCCGGCTCCTCAACCTGGACACTGGGACCATAGGTGAGCAGCCGATCGAGAATGGCCTGTTCCGAATCGGAAAGGTCGGCATCAAGATCCACAAAGTGCATGAACTCGGCATACACATGTTCTACACCCGGCACCATTTCCTGTATACGGGAATGCAGTTTGCGGGAACGAAAAGGCGAGAGCGCTGGCGCGCCGCGAAGTTCAAGCATGATATCAACCTGTATCGCGCGAATCGGGGGACGTCTGAAAGGCCGCAATGATACTTGAAACCGACCTCAGGTTACAGCGGAAGCTGGCCTCTTTCCGCAGTGTAAAATTGACATTCTTTTGCACAGTTATTAACCAGACCAATTGACCATTTCGCCCTCAGCAGTGATCATTGAAACTATGCATGGAAAGCAAGAAGCATCAAAAAGCAGGAGCATGGGAGCACCTCCCGGACCATCCTGACCATTGAGCGTGTAGCGGAGAGCAGGGATTTGTCACGATTTATCAGCACTTTCCGAAGCAGTAGTGCGCAGTTGAGCATTGTGTTGGCAGTTATCCTTGCCACCGGCTGCTCGCAGCCCACCACGCTGCAGGAAATCCGGGAAGAAGGCGTGTTGCACGTCATTACCCGGGTTGCGCCTTCTATCTATTACCAGGACCGGGAACAGGACACCGGCTACGATTACGAACTGGCCAGACTGTTTGCCAACGAACTCGGCGTTGAACTGCGGGTTCGGGTCGCCGACGACAATTCTGAAATCCTCTCTGTCCTATCCAGAAATTACGCTCACGTTGGTCTCGCCGGCCTGACACAACGTCCGGACTTTGACAATCAGTACCGCTCCGTGCCCATCGGGGTTTCCGCGCAGTCGGTGATCGTCTACCACAAGGAAGTTCCGGCACCGGAATCACTGGAAGATCTGGCTTCCGAAACCATCCATATGCTGGCCGACAGCAACCATGAGCACCTTATTGCCGACCCTGCGAATGAGGCTGGCCCTATCATTCAGAAACATCCCGGCCTGGATGCAGCCGGTCTTCTTGCCCGAGTGGAAAGCGGGGAATTCGGCTATGCGGCGGTGGCCTCCAATGAACTGGATCTGAACCACGTCTTCTTCCCAAAGGTTTATGAAGCGTTCGCACTGAACGAACCCAGTGATCTTGTCTGGCTATTTCCAGCTGCTCAGGATGACACTCTGGTGAATGCCGCCGAAGCTTTCATGGAAAGGGTGAACAACAACGGGACCATGGCCCAGCTCGCCGAACGGTTCTACGGTCATCTGGACCGGCTCAATTACGTTGGCGCCCGCACCTTCATGCACCACGTTGAGAACCGCCTGCCCCGCTATCAGTCGCTGTTCAAGGATTATGCCCAAGAATCCGGTATGGACTGGCGCCTGCTGGCCGCCATCGGGTACCAGGAATCCCACTGGCGCCCCAACGCCGTCTCCCCCACCGGGGTTCGCGGTCTGATGATGCTCACCCGCACCACCGCCAATTACATCGGTATTAATAACCGACTGGATGCCGAGGAAAGTATTGAGGGCGGCGCCCGCTATTTCCGGATGGTGCACGGGCGAATCCCGGACCGAATTCCGGAACCGGATCGCACCTGGTTCGCGCTTGCTTCCTACAACGTCGGCTTTGGACATCTGGAAGATGCCCGACGCCTGGCGGAATCCGCCGGGAAAGATCCGGATCGGTGGATGGATGTAAAGGAATTCCTGCCTCTGCTGGCCCAGAAAGAGTGGTACACCAAAACCCGGTTCGGTTACGCACGCGGGCATGAACCGGTTGTCTACGTACAGAATATCCGGCGGTATTACGACGTCCTGGTCCGGATTACGGAACCGGACGCACCGTCGGCATCCGGGCTTGAGGACCAGCTGGCCTGGCTTGGCGACAACGAGGCCGGCCCCGAAGCCCCAGCCAAAGAGTCTCAGCCGGATCTGCGCGCAGACCTGCCTCCGGAATTACGGTTGATACCACCAACACTCTGACTCAAACATCATCCGATCGCGCGCTCAAGGCGTGCTCGGACTGGGAGGATGAAAACCCTCGCCGGGCCAGAAACCGGGCCTGGCGGAGTTTTTCAGGCAGATCCCCCTGCACATCCGCCAGCCCGAACCGTTTATCACGGGCCCGGACCGCTCTCCGACACCACTCTTCTTCTGCGACGGACGACAGACACTCCGGCGCCTGATTCACACCAAGCTGCTGCAGCTCGGCCAGTATTCGCAGTGGTCCGTAGCCGGCTTCAATGCGTTGGCGGCTATAGATCTCCGCGAACCGGTCGTCATCCAACCAGCCCTCACGCTCATATTCATCGAGCACCGGATCAAAAACATCCGGTGGAATCTTGCGCTGCCGCAGCTTGATCGCGAGCTCATACCGGCTGTGCTCCCGGCGGGCCAACAGGCGCAGCGCTACCGAACGAGCCTGGTATTCCGGATCGTCATGTTTCTGATCTTTTGCCATACAGGCCCTTTCCGCGATGACTTGCAAAACGATAGACTTAGCGTCCCGGGGCACCCCCGCAAACACACTACCCGAAACAGACACCTGATCGGGCCGGAAGGCGGAGATACTCTGCCGCCACCGCAAACTGGTTGCAATCCCAAGGATACCGTTTATGGCTGCATTCATTCAGAAATTGTTCAAGAACCGCAAAACCGTCTCACTCGAAAGCCAGAAGGCATCCGAAAAACCACAAAGCAACCAGCCAACCGAAGAAGACAACCGACAGCAGTTACGCCAGCAGCAGGAACGCCAGCTTGGCGCCAGCCCTGAACCATCGGCACTCGCAGCGCTGGCCATAGAAGGTGTGACTTCCGCCATTCGACTGCAGGCGGCGAGTCAGCTTAACCAGGAAGAACACCTGCAGGCGGTGCTGAAACAGGCAAAAGGCCGCGATAAAAGTGTTTACCAGACTGTCAAACAGTCACTTCAGATTCTGAAGGAACAGCAAGCCAGCGAAGCGGCCACCCAGCATCGAATCACCGAGCTGGTTGGCCAGGCACAGGACCAGGCCCGAAGCGAAGACACCAAACTCTACGAAGCCCGGTTGAACGCCCTCCAGGACCACTGGCAGAGCGTTGAAAACAAGGCCAGCGCAGAGCAGACCCAGCAATTCCTGCAAGCGGTCCACCAGATTCGTGAACGCCAGAAGCAACTGGATGAGACGCGCCAGGAAGAGCAGCGGCACCTCGATCAGAAGCAGCAACGGCAGGAAACACTGGAACTGCTGCAGCAAACCCTGAACCAGCTTAAAGCCGCAGTGCCCTCTGGACTTCCCTCGGAATCTGCCCTCGATGCGTTGCAGAAAACCCAGGAAAACCGATGGCTGGAAGCCACGCGGGACACCCAGGTGGAAAAACAGGAGCAGAAGCAATACGAGCAAGCCATGCTGGCCCTACGCAACTATCTTGGCGCGGTGCGGCGCCTGAACCTGGCGCGGCCGCAAATCAGCGAACTGGAAAGCAACGACACCGACAGCGCTCAGGCTGCCGCAAAAGCCCTGTTGCAGGAAGTGGCCTGGCCTCAGGAATTCCCGCTACCCCAGGCCCTGGCCGATCTGCGGGCCCTGGCCGGTAAGCCACGCACACAGCCTGCGTCAGACGGAACCCGGGAACAGCAGCAGGCAAACGTGGCCGCCCTTAATACCACCCTGCCCAAACTGGAAGCCGCGCTGGAAGCAAAGCAGTTCCGGGAATCCCGCCAGCTCCTGAAAACAGCCCAGAACCAGTTTCAGGCGCTTGATGATCGTCACCGCAAGAACGTCCAGGCGAAGATGCAGTTACTTGCCGGCCAGTTCCGGGAACTGAGCGATTGGCAGGGATTCGCCACCGAGCCCAAACAGGTCTCTCTGTGCGAACAGATGGAATATCTGGCGGAACAACCGATGGAGCCGGAGGCCAAGGCAGAGCGAATAAAAGAACTGCAGAACGAATGGCGAGAACTTGGTGGCTCGTCCGACCGAACCCTCTGGAATCGTTTCAAAGCAGCGTCCGATCAGGCCTATGAGCCCTGCAAAGCCTACTTCGAGGCAAAAGCCGATCTCAAACAGGCCAACCTGCACAAACGGGAAGCCATCTGCGAGGAACTCGAACGATTCCTCGCGCAGGCAGACTGGACCAGTATTGACTGGAAAGGTGCCGAACGGATTCATCAGACCGCCCGTCAGGAATGGAAAGCGGCCTGGCCGGTAGACTTCCGGGATAACCGGCAGGTACAGAAGCGGTTTGACGACCTGCTGAAGAACCTGGAGCGGCCCCTGGACGAGGAGCGACAGAAGAACGAGGCCGCCAAACAGGCGATTGTCGAGCGGGCTCAGGCGTTGATTGACCATGAACCTCTTCAGGAGGCCATGGATCAGGCCAAAGCCCTGCAATCGGAATGGAAGCGTATCGGCATCACCCGGCACCGCGAAGATCGCAAGCTCTGGCAGGCGTTCCGCCAAGCCTGCGACCAGATCTTCGAGCGACGCGATGCCCAGCGGTCTGCACAGCAACAAGCGACTGAGAAGGCTGACGCCGACGCTCGCGCAGTGGTTGCCAAGTACCGCGATCTCGGAACAGAGGCTGACGAAGCGTTGATCAATGAAGCCAAGACCGAGCTCAAGCCGTTAGCCGATATGCCGCTCTCACGACCGGTTAGGGGCGAAGTACAAGACCTTCGTCAGCATCTGACAGAGCTGGGGCAGCGCAAAAAGCTGAAAGCCAGACTCGATAACTGGAAGACACTGATCAAAGAGCGTGTGAGTGGCGCCCTTGCCCCGGAACAGGTTCCTTCAAACTGGCAGAATCTGGTTAACGGCGCGACCTCTCTTACAGGTAGAGACCTGGTGATCAGGGCGGAGATCGTTGCCGGCCAGGAGACTCCGGACTCAGACCAGGGACGGCGTATGGAAATCCAGGTTCAGCGTCTGGCCGAAGGTCTGGGTGGTGGCGATCAAACCTCACCTGAGCAGGAACTGGAAAGGCTGATCGCACTCTGGTGCCTGCACCCGGAGATGAACGAACAGAGCGCAGAACACGCTGGTCGACTGGTTCAGGCTTTGGAAAGCCGCCTGCAGCACTAAAGCATCATTCTCTCTGGTGCTGTCGTACAAAATCCCTGGCTTGCCTGACCGCAGCCAGGGATTTTTCCTTCATTTCCTTTAATTCCTCGTCGGCAAGGTAGAACATCATATCGATGGTGTGCCGATAGTACCTGCCCGGCAAACGATTCAGAGCCACACACATCACGTCGGTCAGATAATCCGCTGTGTCCGACTCCTCCCGGGTTGCATCGATCGCATCCAGCACCAGCCTTTCGTAGAAATTATCGATAGCATCTCTCAGAGACATGGTTACACCTGCCTGCTTTATAGGATCAATCCTTATTCAAGATAGAAGTCACAAGCGTTTGTGTCATTGTCCCTGAGCAATTTTGCCAATGGGATTGGCAGCGGCTGTCATTACCGGGGGCTACACTGAACCGCTATGGTTATCACTCTTTGAAATCAAGCCCGGATAACAATCAGAGGAACAGATATGACCACCGAGGCGTACATTTTCGATGCCGTTCGCACCCCCCGCGGCCGCGGCAAGAAAGATGGCTCACTGCACAGCGTTAAGCCGATCACGCTGCTCACTACCGTGCTCAAGGCTCTGGAAGAGCGTAACCGGCTCGACACTTCTCAGGTAGATGATGTCGTCATGGGCTGCGTCACCGCCGTGGGTGACCAGGGCGCGGATATCGCCAAGACGGCGGCACTGGCCGCTGACTGGGATGAGAAAGTCGCCGGAGTAACCCTGAACCGCTTCTGCGCCTCCGGCCTGGAAGCCGTGAACCTGGCCGCCATGAAAGTGCGCTCCGGGTGGGAAGACATGGTGGTTGCCGGTGGTGTCGAGGCGATGTCTCGCGTACCCATGGGTTCCGATGGAGGCGCCTGGGCCACCGATCCGGAAACCAACCTGCACACCGGCTTCATGCCCCAGGGCATTGGCGCAGACCTGATCGCGACCCTGGAAGGCTTCAGTCGTGAAGATGTCGACGGCTTTGCGGTGAAATCCCAGCAAAAAGCCGCCAATGCCTGGGAAAAGGGGTACTTCGCCAAATCCATCGTGCCAGTTACCGACCAGAACGGCGTTGTCATCCTGGACCGGGACGAGCACGTGCGCGGCAACACGACCGTCGAATCCCTGGCAGGCCTCAAGCCCTCGTTCCAGATGATGGGCGAGATGGGCTTTGACGGCGTCGCCCGGGAAAAATACCACTACGTGGAGAAGATCAACCACGTGCACCACGCCGGCAACTCTTCCGGCATTGTCGACGGTGCCACCGCCATGCTGATTGGCAGCGAAGCCAAGGGCAAGGAACTCGGCCTGAAGCCACGCGCCCGCATCGTTGCCACTGCGGTTACCAGCACAGACCCCACCATTATGCTCACCGGCCCTGCCCCGGCTGCCCGCAAGGCACTGGAGAAAGCCGGTATGACGGTGGACCAGATCGACCTGTTTGAAGTGAACGAAGCCTTCGCCTCGGTGGTGATGCGCTTCCAGAAAGAACTGTCCGTTCCGGACGAGAAAGTGAATGTAAACGGCGGCGCCATCGCCATGGGCCACCCGCTGGGTGCTACTGGCGCCATCATCCTCGGCACCCTGCTGGATGAACTGGAACGCCGTGAACTGCGCTACGGCCTGGCCACCTTGTGTGTGGGCGGTGGCATGGGCATTGCCACCATCATCGAGCGCGTCTGAACACCACTTTCAAAAAAAGGAACCGACCATGAGTGCCATCCAATACGACCTGGGTTCAGACCAGATTCTGACCCTGACCATCGACATGCCGGGCCAGTCTGCGAACACCATGAACGGCGAGTTTCGAACTGCACTAACCGAAACCGTCAACAAGGTCAAAAGCGACCTGGATAATGTCAAAGGCATTATCATTGCCTCCGCCAAGAAAAGCTTCTTTGCCGGCGGCGACCTGAATGAGCTGTACACAGTGACCCGCGAACAGGCCAAAGAGTTTGAAGACATGGTCAACGGCCTGAAGGCCGATATGCGTACGCTGGAAACCTGTGGCAAACCTGTGGTGGCTGCCATCAACGGCACCGCTCTGGGTGGTGGCCTGGAACTCGCCCTGGCCTGCCATCATCGCGTTGCCATTGATGATGACCGGACCCAACTGGGCTTGCCGGAAGTCACCCTGGGCCTGCTGCCCGGCGGTGGCGGCACCCAGCGACTGCCCCGGATGATTGGCCTGGAAGCCGCCTTCCCGTTCCTGATGGAGGGTAAGAAGGTAAATCCAAAAGCCGCTCTGAAGGCCGGTATCGTGGATGAGCTGGCCAGCTCACCGGAAGACATGATCGCCAAGGCCCGGGCCTTCATCGAAGCCAATCCCAAGTGCCAGCAACCCTGGGATCAGAAAGGCTTCCGCTTCCCCGGCGGAGCTCCGCATCATCCGGCCATGGCCCAGAAACTGGCTATTGCACCGGCCATGCTCAAACAGAAGACCAAAGGCTGCTATCCGGCACCGGAACGGATTCTGGCAGCAGCGGTGGAAGGCGCCCAGGTGGATTTCGACAATGGCAGCCTGATTGAAACCCGTTACTTTGCCGAGCTGGCCACCGGCCAGGTGGCCAAGAACATGACGGGCACCTTCTGGTTCCAGCTCAACGCCATCAAGGCCGGCGGCAGTCGCCCGGATGGCGTAGAAAAGGAAAGCTTCAAGAAAGTCGGGGTACTGGGTGCAGGCATGATGGGCGCCGGTATCGCCTACTCCACTGCCAGCCGCGGCATTGAGGTGGTGCTGAAGGATGTCTCGGTTGAAAACGCCGAGAAAGGCAAACGCTATTCCGAAAATCTCCTGGCGAAGAAAGTCAGTCGCGGCCGCATGACCGAAGCCCAGAAAGACGAAGTGTTGGCCCGCATCAACGCCACCGCCTCTGCCGACGACCTGGAAGGTTGCGACCTGATCATCGAGGCAGTCTTTGAAGACAGCGATCTGAAGGCAAAGGTTACCCGGGAATCCGAGCCGAAAATGGTCGCTAACGGCATCTTTGCCTCCAACACCTCAACCATCCCCATCACCCAGTTGGCCCAGGCCTCGGCCAAGCCGGACAACTTTATCGGCCTGCACTTCTTCTCCCCGGTGGACAAGATGCAACTGGTGGAAATCATCGTCGGCGAGAAAACCTCCGATGACACCCTGGCCCGGGCGTTCGATTACGTGCAGCAGATAGGCAAGATTCCCATTGTAGTGAACGACAGCCGCGGCTTCTTTACCTCTCGGGTATTTGGCACCTTCGTGAACGAAGGTATCAGCATGCTGGCCGAGGGCATTCACCCCTCAAGTATCGAGAATGCCGGACTGCTGGCCGGCATGCCGGTAGGACCGCTGGCCATCTCTGACGAAGTCAGCATGACCCTGATGCAGCACATCCGCGCCCAAAGCAAGAAAGACACGGAAGCCGCCGGCGGTACCTGGCAGCCGCATCCGGCCGAAGCCGTCATCGATGCCATGGTGGATACCCACGGACGCAAGGGCAAAGCCGCCGGTGCCGGTTTCTACGAGTATCCGGAAAAGGGCAAAAAATACCTGTGGCCGGAACTGGAAAACCTGTTCGTGGACCAGGACAAGGCACGCCGTGTGAAGCTGCAGGATCTGAAAGATCGCATCCTGTTCATGCAGGCCATCGAGACCATCCGCTGTCTTGAGGAGGGAGTGCTGAGAACCGTAGAAGACGCCAACATTGGCAGCATCTTCGGTATTGGCTACGCGCCCTGGACCGGCGGTGCCATCCAGTTCGTCAACCAGTATGGCGTTCGGGCCTTTGCGGAGCGGGCGCAGCAGCTGGCAGACCAGTACGGTGAGCGATTCACGCCGCCATCGCTGTTGCTTCAGAAAGCCGAACGCAACGAAACCTTTAGCTGACCCTGCCGGCCGGAGGGCCCAAACCCTCCGGCCACCTCTACCCTCACACTCCCGACAGTTTACTTCCGGTCACACGCCCCCATAGTTAGCCTCAGGCTGAAACGTATATGGACATATTGTCACGAAGCTATACCCCTGGCCTATGGCAACAGGTGTAGCGGTTGCCTACAATAAATTGAACAGTCACGGGTATTCACCCCAATTTCATTGGTGGCGATTCCCAGCAGCTTCAGGTATGCATTTATGACCATTGCGGAAAACTCCATGCAGCGCCCTTCCCTGACTTCCCTCACCCGGAAAGCAGGCGCGGTCACGGCTCTGGCCCTGGGCCTCCTTGTCTCCGGCGCCTACGCAAAGATTGATGACTCCGCCAGGTATGAGCCGGTTGCGCCCACTATTGACCAGGCCCGCGCCAATATTCTGATTGCCCGGCAGCTGCAGTTCACTCATTTCCGCAATCTCGGCATCAGCGACGAACTGTCCGGCGATGTTTTCGATGCCTACCTGAATTACCTGGACAGCCAGAGAATCTACCTGACCCAGGAAGACATTGACGCCCTCTCCCGGGTCAAGAAACACCTGGGGTCAGCGCTCAAAACCGGCCAACTCCAGCCGGGCTTTGATATTTACAACCTGGTTCAACAGCGGGTTATCGAACGCCTGAAGTTCGCCCTGGGGCTCATTGATAACGGTATCGAGCAACTGGACTTCGCTGCCGATGACAGGATTCGCGTCGACCGTTCCGAGGCGCCCTGGGAGGCAAACCAGGCCGCTCTGGACGAGCTCTGGACGAAGCGTATTAAAAACGCGGTTCTGGCCCAGAGACTGAACGGCGCAGACGATGAAGCGATCGAAGAAACGCTGCGCCGCCGCTATGAAGGGCAACTCAAACGCGCGTACCAGGCCCGCAGCGAAGATGCATTCCAGGCTTACATGAATGCCTTTACCGGTATGTGGGACCCTCACACGTCCTACTTTTCGCCCCGAACCTCTGAGAACTTCAATATCAACATGAGTCTCTCGCTGGAGGGCATCGGCGCGGTACTGCAATCCGATAACGAGTACACCAAGGTAGTGCGTCTGGTACCCGGTGGCCCGGCCTCCAAGCAAGGTCAGCTGCAGCCAGCCGACCGCATCGTCTCGGTTGCCCAGGGTGATGAAAAGCCTGTAAACGTGATCGGCTGGCGCCTGGACGAGGTGGTGGATCTGATCCGCGGCCCCCGTAATTCCACCGTAACCCTGGAAGTAATCCCGGCCAACGCCAGCGACGAGACCATCACGCGCACCATCGCCATCAAGCGCGACGAGGTGAAGCTGGAGGAGCAAAGCGCCAGCAAAGACGTGATTGAACTGGACCGAAACGGCGAGACCTATCGTATCGGAGTCATCAATATCCCCACCTTCTACGCCGATTTCCAGGCCATGCAGGCTGGCGATCCAAATTACAAAAGCACCACCCGCGACGTGCGTAAACTGATTGAGGAACTCAAGGCCAGCGGCGTGGATGGCGTGGTCATGGATCTTCGTAATAACGGCGGTGGCGCACTGCACGAAGCCAACGACCTGGTTGGCCTGTTTATCGACGAAGGCCCCACGGTCCAGATCCGTAACGCCAACAACGATGTTCAGGTACTGGAAGACGAGGATCCGTCCGTGGTCTACGACGGCCCTCTGGTGGTGCTGGTCAACCGGATGAGTGCCTCCGCCTCTGAAATTTTCGCGGGCGCTATCCAGGATTATGGTCGAGGCCTGGTGGTTGGCTCCCAAACCTTCGGCAAAGGCACGGTTCAGGCCGTTCGGCCACTGAACCACGGTCAATTGAAAATCACCCAGTCCAAGTTTTACCGGGTTTCCGGCGGTTCCACCCAGCACAAAGGGGTGATTCCAGACATCGAAATCCCGTCGCGCATCGATAAAACCCGAATTGGTGAGGACGCTCTGGACCACGCCCTGCCGTGGGACCAGATTGAGGCCGTTCCCCATGCCCGCTATTTCGACTTTACCGGCGTGATTGACGAACTGCGGAATCGCCACGAAGAGCGGTTCGCCACCAACCCGGAGTTCAAGCTGCTGCAGAAGGAAATTGAGTTCCTTAACCGCCAGCGGCAGATGGATTACGTCAGCCTTAACGTGGACGAGCGCAAGAACCAGCACAACCAGATCGAGCAGACCCGCCTGACCATCGCCAATGCCCGCAGGGAACTGAAGGGCGAAGAACCTTTTGAAGACCTGGAAGCTCTGGAAGACTGGCAGGATCAACAGGCGGCAGATCTGGACAACACCGACGAAGAGCTGGATTTCGTCATCCAGGAAGGCGGACACATCATGGCCGACCTGCTGGAGCTGGATCAACGTATGGCGTCCATTCTGATGCCCACCCAGTTTGCGGCCAAGACTGAGGCACCATAAATCATGGCTGGACAGCCGTCCGGGGAAAGCGGTCAGAGTACCCAACAGCGTGCCCGGGTGTTCCGGGACATGCTACTGGACGCCCTGCACGCCATGTATTCCATGGACGAAGCTGAGGGCCTGGAATCCTCTGGCCCGAAAGATAAAACCCCAGACGGTATGCTGGAACGAATAGCCGGGCTGACGGGTTCGGCACTTCGCCTGGGCGCCCGGGCAACCGACACCTCCCTGCGGGTCGGTCGGGCCCTGATTAACTCTCAGGATCAGTTGCGGGCCATGCTGACAGCCGGCCAGTCGCTGAAAGACATACGGGAAGTTGCGGGCCTGACGCTCTCGGAAATGAGTGAAGCCCTGAACCTCAAAGACAAGTCTTTGCTGGAAGCCATTGAAAATGGCACCTCCACCCTCTCCTTCGAGCTGATCCTGAGACTCGCCGCCCTGGTGGCCCGCAACGATCCGATCCCGTTTATCATGCGCACCACCCGCAACTATAATCCCGAGGTGTGGCAGATACTCAACGATTGGGGCATAGGCCGGATTCCGCTCCAGTTCGAGCGGGAACGGGAATTCATCAACATCTTCCGCCGGCACGACGATGCCAGAAACCTGTCGGATGAAGGCTTCCGCAAAGTGCTGGAATTTACCCGCCAGAGCTTTGAAATGTCGCTGCATTTTATAGAACAGCAGGAAAAGGAAGTGGCAGAACTGAAAGCTGGCATGAAGACCGCCGAGCCAGCGCCGGACAAGCCGGCAACCAGCTCCGGGGCAAAACGGAATATCAGGTAAACAGCGCCCGCATTCCGGTGATGTTGGGGTTACGCACTGCGCCCTTCTCGGTCACGATGGCATCAATCAGGCTGGCAGGTGTCACGTCGAACACCGGATTGAAGACCTGAACGCCGGCGGGCGCCAGGGGAATCCCGCGGATTTCACGAACCTCGGTGCCCTCCCGCTCTTCGATCGGAATATCCTTGCCGGACTCCAGCGACATATCCACGGTGCTGGAGGGAGCCACCACCATAAACCCGATCTTGTGGTGCCGAGCCAGGACCGCCAGGTTATAGGTACCAATCTTGTTCGCCACATCACCGTTGGCAGTTATCCGGTCGGCACCCACAACAATCCATTTAACCTTGCCGGAAGCCATAATGGCCGCTGCCGCGCCATCGGCATTGAGCGTAACGGGAATATGGTCACGGGTCAGCTCCCAGGCGGTTAACCGGCTGCCCTGAAGCCAGGGCCGGGTTTCGTCGGCATAGACCCTCTTCAACAGTTTTTCCTCGTGCAAACGGCGAATCACCCCCAACGCGGTACCGTATCCTCCGGTGGCAAGTGCACCGGTGTTGCAGTGGGTCAGCACTGCGACAGGCTTGTCGGGATTCATCACCTCCAGCGCATAATCCGCCATGGCCAGGTTGGCCGCCAGGTCATCCTCATGCAGACGGACAGCCTCTGCCGCCAGCAGATCAGTGGCTTCGTCCAGAGAATGACAGGCGTGGAACACCTTTTCCATGCGCTCCAGCGCCCAGAACAGGTTCACCGCCGTAGGCCGGGATTTCGCCAACACTCGAATAGCCTGTTTGATCTCGGCCTGCCAATCGCCTCCGCCTGCGTGGCGGGCTGCCAGGGCCACCCCGTACGCAGCACTGATGCCGATGGCCGGTGCCCCACGCACCACCATATCCGTTATGCACTGGGCCACCGCCGAGGCACCATCCGCAACAATCCAGTGCTCCTCTGCCGGGAGCAGGCGTTGATCCAGCAATTCCAGCCTGTCCCCGTGCCAGCGCATTGCCACCGTCCCGATGGAACGATTGGAAGATCGACCTGCCATAAACAACTCCCGAACCAAAGAAAAACAGCGAGTATAGCCCTATCAAACCAGATTGACTGCCCTGATTTGAAGAGGCTTGATGAATGTCTGGCAAATCGCAGTACAGCGGCCACCACCGGGGTAGTTCTGCCTGACCGCGCTGGTTATACTTGCCCATTGAATTTCAAGGCGCCTCCGGTGCCCCGAACCCGCAAGGCAGGTTAATGACGGCAGAAACCATCACCGCAGCCGATACCCGAATCAACGCCCGCTGGCTGATTCCCGTCGAACCCTTCGGGGTTATCCTTGAACACCAGGCCGTGATCCTTCAAGGCAGCCGGATACTGGCGATCGTGCCACAGGCTGAGGCAGACCAGAGTTATCGCACCCGGGAAACCCTCGACCTGAACAATCATGTTGTCCTGCCCGGGCTGATCAACCTGCACGGCCACACCGCCATGTCCCTGTTCCGGGGCCTGGCTGACGACCTGCCATTAATGACCTGGCTGAATGATCATATCTGGCCAGCAGAGGGCAAGTTTGTCAGCGAGCAGTTCGTGGCAGATGGCACGCGCCTGGCCATGGCAGAGATGCTCCGCACCGGCACCACCACGTTTTCGGATATGTACTTCTTCCCGGAAGTGACTGCCCAGGCAGCCCACGACACCGGCATGCGTGCACAGATCTGCTTTCCTCTGATGGATATGCCAACGGTATGGGGGTCAGGGCCAGAAGAATACCTGCGCAAAGGTGCGGACCTAATTGAACAATGGCAGCGGGATGACTACATCATGCCAGCCATTGGGCCCCACGCCCCTTACACCGTTTCCGACGGTCCTCTGGGCGCCGCCGTGGAATTAGCGGAGCAAACCGGTGCTGCCATTCAACTGCATTTGCACGAAACCGCCTTTGAAGTAGGGGAAGCGGTAAAAGCCAGCGGGCAGCGACCACTGGCGCGTATGGCAGACCTGGGTGTTCTCCGAGCCAATACGCAGTGTGTACACATGACCCAGATCGACGAATCCGACCTGACTCATCTGAAAAAGACCGGCGCCCATGTTGTCCATTGCCCGGAGTCCAACCTGAAACTGGCGAGCGGGTTCTGTCCGGTACAGAAACTGCTGGATCACGATATCAATGTCACCATCGGTACCGATGGGGCCGCCAGCAACAACGATCTGGATCTGTTTGGCGAGCTGAAAACCGCCGCAATGGTAGCCAAGGCTGTGGCCAACGATGCGGCTGCCCTGTCGGCTCACAAAGCGCTGGAGATGGCGACCCTCAGTGGTGCCCGTGCCCTGGGGCGGGATCATGACATCGGCTCCCTGGTGGCGGGCAAACTGGCAGATCTGATCGCCGTCGACTTGAGCGACCCCTATCTGCAGCCTGTCTACGATCCCGCTTCGCACCTGGTCTACAGCAACCACGGCCGGGCAGTAAGCCACAGCTGGATTCATGGCGTACCACAATTACAGGATGGCAGACTAACCCGCATCGACGTACCAGATCTGGTTCTGCGGGTGAACGAATGGCGCAAACAGATTCTCAGCTGATTATCCGGAGTAACCCCGAACATGAACAACCACAACGTAGACCAGAACGAGATTGCCAAATTCGAGGCGCTCGCCAGCCGCTGGTGGGACCCCACCAGCGAGTTCAAGCCACTGCACGACATCAACCCGTTGCGACTGAATTACATCGACGAGCGCGTCTCGCTGGCCGGCAAACGGGCTCTGGACGTTGGCTGCGGCGGCGGTCTGCTATCCGAAGGCATGGCACTTCGGGGCGCCCATGTTACCGGTATCGACATGGGCGAGGCGCCATTATCGGTGGCCAAGCTCCATGGCCTGGAATCCGGCGTGAAGGTGGACTATCGCCAGACCACCATTGAGGAACTCGCGCGGGATACTGAACATGCCGGCCAGTATGACGTGGTTACCTGCCTGGAAATGCTCGAACATGTACCCGACCCGGCATCGGTTATTCGAGCCTGCGCCAGTATGCTGAAACCCGGCGGCCACCTGTTCGTGTCGACCATCAATCGCAACCCCAAGTCGTTCCTCTTTGCCATCGTCGGTGCCGAATACGTTCTGAACTTATTGCCCAAGGGCACCCATGAGTGGAAGAAGTTTATCCGCCCATCGGAGATGTCTGACCATCTTCGCCATGCCGGGCTGGAAGTCCGCGAGCTCACCGGCATGACCTACAACCCTATCACCAAGGTGTACAAGCTTGGGCGGGATGTCGACGTCAATTACCTGATGCATGCCCGGGATATCCGTGAAGACTGAACAGACACCGGCGGCGGTGCTCTTCGATCTGGACGGCACCCTGATTGACACCGCCCCGGATTTCATCCGCTGCCTGAACCAGCTCCGACAGCAACACGGCATGCCGGCACTGCCCGCAGAACAGATCCGGCGCTCGGTTTCCAATGGCGCCCGGGCGATGATTCGGGTGGGATTCGGGCTGGAACCCGAACACGAGGGTTATCCTGAAAAGCACACTGCCTTTCTCGATCTCTATGAAACCGGTGTGGCCGTTGAAACCAGCCTGTTCCCGGGCA
Organism: Marinobacter sp. ST-43; assembly: GCF_030541085.1. Classification (NCBI taxonomy): domain Bacteria; kingdom Pseudomonadati; phylum Pseudomonadota; class Gammaproteobacteria; order Pseudomonadales; family Marinobacteraceae; genus Marinobacter; species Marinobacter sp. ST-43. The sequence goes on along the minus strand of NZ_JASSVO010000015.1, from coordinate 66,797 downwards.
TGGACGTGTTGCTGAGCAGCCTTGAGAGCCGGGGCATTCCCTGGGGGATTGTCACTAACAAGCCCGCACGCTTCGCGGTGCCCCTGATCGAAGCCCTGGGCCTGGCGCAACGCTGTGCCGCCCTGATTTGCCCGGACCATGTGGCTGAACGCAAGCCGCACCCGGAGTCACTGCTACTGGCCTGCCGTCAGATTCAGGTGGAACCGATAAAATCTGTTTATGTCGGTGATCATGAACGGGACATTGAAGCCGGCCGGAACGCCGGAATGCACACCATCGCGGTGCGTTACGGCTACATAGAGCAACCTGAGACGGTTGACCTGTGGCAAGCCGACCGGATTGCCGATACCGTCAGCGACCTCACAAAGCTGTTACAATAGCGCCCAATTATTTTCGACCGACCCGGCCAAGGCCTGGTCTGGCCTGATTTACGGAGACAGGTTATGCAAGATTACCAGGCACCCGCCGATCTTCTGAAAGACCGCATTGTCATGGTAACCGGTGCCGGCAGTGGTATCGGACGCGCTGCCGCCAAAGCCTATGCTGCCCATGGCGCCACCGTCATCCTGGTTGGGCGCACAGTCTCGCGGCTGGAGGAAGTCTACGACGAGATTGAAGCCGCCGGCCACCCCAAACCCGCGATCGTGCCTATGAACTTTGAAGGGGCGGCGGTCAAGGATTATGAAGAACTGGCCATGACCCTGGAAGACAATTTCGGGCGCCTGGACGGTCTCCTGCACAATGCCGGGATTCTGGGTGCTCGCAGCCCGGTTGAGCTGTACGATCCGGAAACCTGGAACAAGGTCATGCACGTGAACGCCACAGCGCCATTCCTGCTGAGCCGGGCGATGATTCCGCTGCTGCGCAAATCCGATGACGCCTCCATGATCTTCACCTCGTCCGGCGTTGGCCGGCAGGCACGGGCATACTGGGGCGCCTACGCCGTCTCCAAGTTTGCCGTTGAGGGCCTGGCCCAGTTACTCGCCGACGAACTGGACGACGAGCGCCACAATATCCGGGTAAACAGCCTGAACCCGGGCGCGACTCGCACAGGCATGCGGGTGCTGGCCTACCCGGCGGAAGATCCGAAGAAAAACCCGGACCCGGAGCAGCTCATGCCCGTTTACCTCTATCTGATGGGCCGGGACAGCAAAGGCGTTAATGGCCAGCAAATTGACGCGCAGCCGAAAAAATAATGGAACTGCTTTTTTACACCACAGCCCAGTGCCATTTGTGCGAACTGGCAGAGGCGCTGCTGGTCAGCACCCCGATGCCCGAGCCCATTCCGGTGGATGTGGTGGACATCGCCCAGTCCGAAGCCCTGGTGGAGCGCTACGGCACCCGCATCCCGGTGCTGCGCCGCAACGACACCGGGGCGGAGCTGGACTGGCCGTTCACCAGGGACCAGTTACTCACGTTTCTGCAATGAGGATCCTCTGACATGCTGATGATCATCTCCCCTGCCAAGACTCTGGATTATGAGAGCCCCCTGGCAACGGAAACCCATACCCAACCGGATTTCCTGGACGATGCCTGTGAACTGATTGACCAGCTCAAGGAGCTGGAACCGCATCAGGTCAGCAACCTGATGAGCATCAGCGACAAACTCGGGCAACTGAACGCCGAGCGCTTCCAGACCTGGCACACACCGTTTACGCCGGATAATGCCCGGCAGGCCGTTCTGGCGTTCAAGGGCGACGTCTATACCGGTCTGGATGCCGAAAGTTTCAGTAGTGGGGATTTCAGTTTTGCCCAGAAACACCTGCGGATCCTCTCCGGCCTCTACGGACTGCTGAAACCGCTGGACCTGATGCAGCCCTACCGACTGGAAATGGGCACCCGGTTTGAAAATACCCGGGGCAAAGACCTGTACGCGTTCTGGGGCAGCAAGATTACCGATGCCCTTAACCAGCTCCTGGCCAGTGACGACAAGGTACTGGTGAATCTGGCCTCCAATGAATACTTCAAGAGCGTGCAGAAGAAACACCTGGATGCCCGGCTGGTTACGCCCCAGTTCAAGGACTGGAAAAACGGCCAGTACAAGATGATCAGCTTTTACGCCAAGAAGGCCCGTGGGCTGATGTGCCGTTACGCCATCCAGAATCGAATCACCCAGGCTGATGATCTCAAAGGCTTCAACCTGGATGGGTACTATTTCAGCGAAGACCAATCCGATAACAACAACTGGGTTTTCCTGCGGGATGAGCAGTAGTCAGGCGGTTTACCGGCCTGTGTTTAACACCTTCAGACATCTGTTGATATCGGAGTAGCAATGAACGAAGCAGTATTTTCCCAGATCGCCATGCTGGTGTTTCTGACCGGCCTTATTGCCTGGATGGGCTTCATCGTTTGGGATCTGGCCAAGAAATCCCAGGCCGGCAAATTTGGCACTATCGCGCTGTTTACCGTGCTTGGCGCCGGCGTTGTCGGTTTTATCGTGAAAACCGTGCTGGTGGAGGTTATGCAGATCTGACCGGCCTGCCGTCACTTTACGGCTACCGCCTGGTAGCCGTATCATCCCTCCCCCTTTTTCGATTCGACAAGCTCCGACCTGACGCAAGGATTCAGACCCATGTGGTTTCGTAATGCCCGTGTTTTCCGTTTCACCAAACCTTTCGATATTTCCGCAGAAGCGCTGGAAGAGAAACTCCAGGCGGACGCGTTCAAACCCTGCGGCCCTCAGGAAACCAACCGCCAGGGCTGGGTTCCGCCCCTGGGTAAACACGGCGACCAACTGGTGCACAGCGCCAACGGTTATCACCTGATTGCCCTGAGAAAAGAAGAGAAGATCCTGCCCGGGCCGGTGGTGAAAGAGGCTGTGGAAGAGCGTGCCGAAGCCATTGAGCTGGAGCAGGGCCGAAAGGTTCGCCGGAAGGAAAAAGACGAACTGAAAGAACAGGTGATGCTGGAAATGCTGCCACAGGCATTTTCCCGCAACCGCCGTTGCTTTGCTTATCTGGCCCCCAAGGACGGCGTGCTGGTGGTTGATGCCGGCTCTGCGAAACAGGCCGAAGATCTGGCCTCCACACTGCGCAAGAGCCTTGGATCACTGCCTGTGCGCCCGCCGGCGGTTGAGCAATCCCCCGCCTTCACCTTCACCGGCTGGCTGAACGAAAGCATTGATCACCCTGCCAACATTACTCTGGGCAGCGAATGCGAACTGAAAGACCCGTCAGAAGATGGCGGCGTGGTGCGCTGTAAAGGCCTCGATCTCAAAGCCGACGAGATCCGCAACCACCTGGAAGCTGGCATGCAGGTGACCAAGCTGGCCCTGACCTGGGACGACAATGTCTCGTTCGTGCTGGATGAAGAACTGGGCATACGCCGGCTGAAATTCGGTGAAACCCTGCAAGAGCAGCTGGACGACGTCGATGTCGACGACGCCCTGGCCAAGTTCGATGCAGCCTTCACCATCATGACTCTGGAGCTGTCACGGCTGATTCCCGGGCTGCTGGAAGCCCTGGGCGGAGAAGATCGCTCCGCCATCGTCGAGGAGTAAAGAAACCGGGGGGCTACAGATGCCCCCCTTTGCCCAGCCGTTCCTTCTGCCAGTCTTTCTGCGGCTCGTTCAGTACCAGCCGCAGATCCATCACTTCTTCCTCCGGGTTGTATTTGATTTCGAACCCCAGATGCTCGGCCAGCTGTAACATCGGCCGGTTGTCCGGCAACACATTGCCGATCATTTCCATGGTGCCCCGGGCACGGCAATAATCAATCATCTTCTGCATAAGGGCCACGCCCAGGCCTTCGCCTTTCATCCGGTCATCTACCATGACGGCGAACTCGCAACGCAGATTGTCGGCATCGGTCCAGGTACGCACCGTACCCAGGGTCTCTTCGCCTTCACCATCTTCACGGGGCGCATTGGCGATGAACACCATTTCCCGGTCATAGTCGATTTGCACCATCTGGGCCACGTCTTCCCGGGAAAAATGCTTGCGGTACTGGAAGAATCGGTAACGGATGGATTCCGGAGACTGATGCTCGTGAAACAGCCGGTGGGCAGGCTCATCCTCCGCCAGCACCGGGCGAATAATCACGCGGCGACCGGATTTGGGCAATACCAGCCACTCCTCCAGCTCTCGCGGGTAGGGCTGGATAATGGGCTTGATCGGATGTTCATCCAGGTCAATGGCGATGTTTACAGCAACGGCGCCCTGCTCATTGAATAGCAATGGCGAGATTTCCAGGCCCTTGATCTCCGGTATATCGATCACAATCTGTGACAGCGTCACCAGGGTTTCGGACACTGCCCGGATATCCTCTTCCGGCTTCAGGCTGTGTTCTTTCAGCAGTTTGTACATGTAAGTACGCCGCAGCAACTCGCGGGCCAGCACCATGTTCAGGGGTGGCAAGGCAATCTGGCGATCGGTCATGATATTGATCTGGGCACCGGCTGCCCCGCAAACCACCAGCGGCCCGAACACCTCATCACGAGTGATCCCCACACTGAACTCGATGCCGCCAACATGCTGGTAGGAACGCTGGACGGCAAAACCCAGGAAGCCGCTTTTCGGGAAATGCTCCCGATATTCGTCCATCAGGAAGCGGCAGCTGTCGATGATCACCTGTTCGCTGTTGAGCTTTTTGACCGTGCCCTTATAGCGGCGCTGGGTCGGGCTCAGATCCAGGAACGGATAACACACATCTTCGTGGATAACAGTTACATCAATGGGGCGGCGCTCGACTGCGAAAACCTCCAGCACCTCTTCCACGTCATCACAGTAGACGGTTTCAATGGTATTGATGCCGTAATCGCAAATCACCCGCCGGGCTTCCCGGTTGGACAGATGCCGCCGGCCATCCCGCAAGGCCCTGGCGACCAGTTTGCGGGTGTTGGCCCGGTCGGCGAAGTGATCGGTAAACGATTCGGGCGTCTCGGTCAGCAGCCGCTGGATGCGCTGATGCCGGACATGCTGCATGAACGCCATCACCGCTTTTTCCGGGTTAAAGAACGATGGCAGCCCGGCCCGGTAAAATTCTTCCCGGGAATCCATCACCGTGCTTTGCCCCAGCCAACAGGTAAAGATGTTGAGGCGGGTGCCCTTGGACGCCTGCACCACAGAATCGGCGATCTGCAAGCTGTCTTCGATCAGTGTTGGCGCGTACATCACCAGCACGTTGGCCACGTTCGGGTCCTTCGCCAGAATCTTGATGGCCTTGCCATAGAGCTCGGGCGTGGCGTCATAGTTCAGGTCGATGGGGTTCTTGCGGGTCCAGTACGGCGGCAACAGCTCCCCCAGCTCCCTGACGGTATCTTCCGACAGCTCCGCCAGTTCACCACCGAGATCTGCCAGCCGATCCACCGCCAATACGCCGGGGCCCACGCCGTTGGCCATGATGGCCAGGGATTCCCGACGCAGCGGGCGCATCCGGGTCAGGGTTTCCAGGGCATCAAACATCTGGCCAAGCCCGTCCACCCTCAACACACCGGCGCGTTGAAGCATGGCATCGTAGACCGGGTCGCTGCGTTTGATACCAGCGGGCAAGGCATGGGTAAACCACTCGGATTCGGGTACCCGTCCGGATTTCACTGCAATCACGGGTTTGGTTCGGGAGGCCACCCGCACCGCTGACATGAAACGCCTGGGATTGGGGATGTTTTCAATGTGCAGAAGAATCGCCCGGGTCTGGGTGTCCTGGGCCAGATAGTCGATCAGGTCGTCGTGATCGATGTCCATGCCATCGCCCAGGGTCAGGAAGTAGGAGAAGCCCACCCCCCTGGCAAAGGCCCAGTCCAGCACCGAACTGGCAATGGTGCCAGACTGCCCCACGAAGGCCACCCGGCCGGGAATGGCCCCCATATGGGCATAGGTGGCGTTCAGATGCCGCGCCGGTACCATCAAACCGATGGTATTGGGTCCAAGCACCCGGATGCCGGTTTCCCGGGCGGCATCCCGCACCGAATACATCAAAGGCTGACCGGTTTTACTGTGGGTCCGTGACATACCGCCGGTCATTACAATGGCGGTACGCACGCCACATTCACCCAGCTTGCGGATCATTTTCGGCACCGTGTCCGGCGGGGTACAGATGATCGCCAGGTCCGGACTGAAATCCAGTTTGGAGACTTTGCGCACACAGGGCACCCCGTGCACGTTCTCGTAGTCGCTCTGGTTGACCACCACGAGCCGACCCGGATAGCCGCCGCCCAGCAGGTTCCGCAACACCATACCCCCGAGGTTGTCAGCGCGCTCAGAGGCGCCAATAACGGCAATGGATTCAGGATTGAACAGGCTTTCCAGATAGCGGGTACTCAACGCGGCTCTCCCAGTGGTGTGCGCGACAGGAATGTACAGACTTCAATAAAACGACTTGCTTATCAGTGTATACCTTATCTTAGGTGGCGAATTCATGATGTAAATCGACTAACGGGTTATTAGACCAAAGAAATACGACAGGCTTCGGTTATCCCTGATAACATGAAAGCGATAATAAGCATATTCAGGTTCAGGCATTACCCATGACCACGGCATTTTTTTCCCACGACGACTGCATGAAACACAACATGGGCCCGGAGCACCCGGAGAGCCCTGAGCGCCTTTCAAGCATTCTCGCCTACCTCGCAGACACCAACCTGCAACAGGAACTGGACTGGGTTCGTCCGGAAGAAATTACCCGGGACCAACTGCTGACCGTGCATCCGGAAAGCTATCTGCACCAGTTGGACCTGATGCAGCCAACCCGGGGCCGGGTGTTCACCGACCCGGACACCGCGATGATGCCGGACACCCTGAGAGCAGCGAAGCTGGCCGCGGGGGGCAATGTGCAGGCTGTCGATATGGTGATGAGCAGCCAGGTAACCAACGCTTTTGTCTGCGCCCGGCCACCGGGACACCACGCCGAACGTGCCAAGTCGATGGGGTTCTGTTTCTATAACAATATCGCCCTGGCGGCGATGCGGGCGCTCACCTTCCACCACCTTGAGCGGGTGGCCATTGTCGATTTCGATGTGCATCAGGGTAACGGCACGGTAGATATTGTCAGTGGTGATGAACGCATACTGATGTGTTCCAGCTTTCAGCATCCGTTTTATCCGCATTCCCACGTGCACCGGCAGGCCGACAATATTGTCAATGCGCCGATTGCAGCCGACTGCTCAGCGGCTGAGTACCGCAAGACGGTTGAAGCCGCCTGGCTCAAGAAACTGCAGGATTTTCGTCCGCAACTGGTGTTGATCTCGGCAGGCTTTGACGGGCATCGGCTGGACCCCATGGCGGAGCTGAATCTGGAAACCGAGGATTATCGATGGTTAACGGAAATGCTGGTGAGTGTCGCCCATGACCACTCCAACGACCGCATCATCTCCACGCTGGAAGGTGGGTATCACCTGAAAGCCCTGGCGGAGGGTGTGGCCGCGCACCTGGAAGTCCTGAACGCAGTATATTGAAACTCGGGATGGCGTGTTCCGGCTATCCCGAAAACTCGCTTCCCATACCGTTAGCCTGCAGCAGTTCCGGGCGCTCACCCTGGCGTTGCAAACGAATGGTGGTGCGGCGGTTATCAGCCGGCCGGCGGGAAACCGGATACTGATCACCGTGGGCCCGGACCGTCAGCATAGTCTCATCGATTCCCCTGGATTTGAGATACTCGGCCACCACGTTGGCTCTTTCCTCCGACAGCGCTCGGTTATCAATCCGGCTACCAATACTGTCGGAATGGCCGTCCACGAAGATTCTCTCTACCGTGCTGTCGGCCATCACGTAGGTCACAATATTGTCGAGCAGGTTCATGTCTGCCTGTGACAGGCTGGTACTCCCGCTGGCAAACGGAACCCGGCTGCGCCGAACCTGGTCGAAGTTAACCGGCAGCAGACTGGCAACGCATTCACGATAGCCGGCGTACGGGCCGGAAAAATTCACATTCGACAACTGCACCCGCACGGGCTGGCCGCTGTATACCGCGGCTCGGGTTACTGTCGGCTGCATACCTCGGGACAACCCCTGGGCAATCAACACCGCTTCCCGATTCCCCAGGTTCACAGAGCGCGGACTATCCGTTACCTGCACAGCACCAATGGGGCTCGGTGGAACTCCTGGCCGCCAGGGCGGAGCTTCGACCACTAACTGGCCCTGGCCGGGGCGCATCACACTGAGATCCGATTCGAGATAGAAACGCAGGTCTTCCCCTGCCCGGTGCCTGAGCACGGCGCGGCCAAAGCCAGGGACCTCATGGACAAGGGAACACTCAAAGACCGACTCGGAGAGATACCACTGACTGTTTTCAATACCGGCACCATAACTGGATGACAGCACAGGCGCAGAGGGCAATGACATCAACCCTGCCGTCGCGATCAATTTCAGCAATCTGCTCTGCCTGAAGAACCAATTGGGTGAAACCATAGGAATGCCCCGTGGAGCCTTTAAACCAGTGAACTAACCGGTTAACGGCGACCCGACCGGGAACTTGAGCCGGATAACTTACGATCAGGTTAAAAACATCTGCTTTTCGCTTCTGATATAATCCGCGAAATTTTGCGCTCGCTTTCGGATACCTTCTCATGACCCGACAGATAACCATCACACGCCCGGACGACTGGCACCTGCACGTGCGCGACGGCGACATTCTGAACGATGTGGTGCCCGCCACCGCCGCCTGCTTCGGCCGCGCTATCATCATGCCTAACCTGGTACCGCCGGTAACCGATGCCAGCGCAGCCATGGCGTACAGGGATCGCATTCTGGCCGCGGCCCGGGGAACGGACTTCCAGCCCCTGATGACCCTGTATCTGACCGAGAGCACCACCGCCGAGACCATTCGTGAAGCCAAAGCCGCCGGCGTAGTGGCAGCGAAACTGTACCCGGCTGGCGCCACCACCAACTCTGCCTCCGGCGTAACGGACATTCGCAATATCTACCCGGTGCTGGAGGCGATGGCGGATTGCGGCATGCTGTTGCTGGTACACGGCGAGGTGACCGACAGCGACATCGATATTTTCGATCGGGAAAAGGTGTTTCTGGAGCGGGTTCTGGCACCAACGCTGGCGGCGTTCCCGTCGCTCCGGGTGGTTCTTGAGCATATCACCACGGCCGATTCGGCCGAGTTTGTCCGTAGCCACCAGGGCAATAACCTCGGGGCAACTCTCACACCGCAGCATCTGATGTATAACCGCAATCACATGCTGGTCGGCGGTATTCGCCCACACCTTTACTGCCTGCCCATCCTCAAGCGCAACAAGCATCAGGAGGCGCTAAGAGAGGTCGTAGCCAGCGGCGATCCCCGTTTTTTCCTGGGCACGGATTCTGCCCCACACGCGAAAGACAAGAAGGAAGCCGCCTGCGGCTGTGCTGGCTGTTACTCCGCCTACGGCGCCATCGGCCTGTATGCCGATATCTTCGAGGAACTGGGCATTCTGGACAAGCTGGAAGCCTTTGCCAGCTTCAACGGCGCCGATTTCTATGGCCTGCCCCGGAACACCGACACCGTGACGCTGATCCGGGAACCCTGGACCATGCCGGAGAACCTGCCTCTGGCCGGCGGCGGCATTGTTCCGTTGAAGGCCGGCGAAACCGTTAACTGGCGCCTGGCGTAAACCCTATTCATTCACTACCACGAACATCGGAGTTCGAGTGTCAGACGAAAACAAACAGCCCCACCCCATGTCCCAGCGCTTTCGCGGCTTTCTGCCGGTGGTGGTCGATGTGGAAACCGCCGGCTTCAACCCGGAACGTGATGCTCTGCTGGAGATCGCTGCCGTAATGCTGACCATGGATGAGGATGGCTGGCTGCGCCGGGGCGAAACTCACGTGCAGCAGATCGACCCGTTCGAAGGCGCCAATCTGGAGCAGTCGGCCCTGGATTTCACCGGCATCGATCCCTGGAATCCGGAGCGGGAGGCGGTACCGGAACGGGAAGGTCTGAGCGAGATTTTTTCTCCCATCCGCAAGGCGGTAAAAGAACACGACTGCAAGCGAGCGGTACTGGTGGGCCACAATGCCACGTTTGACCATAATTTCGTTTTCGCGGCAGCGCTGCGAGCCGATATCAAACGCAACCCGTTCCATCCATTCTCAACGTTTGATACCGCAACCCTGGCGGGCCTCGCCTACGGCCACACCGTGCTGGCCCAGGCCTGTAAACTGGCGGGCATTCCCTTCAGCAACAAGGAAGCCCACTCCGCCGCCTACGACGCGGAAAAGACAGCAGACCTGTTCTGCGGCATCGTCAATCGCTGGCGTGAACTGGGCGGGTTTCCGCCGCCGCCAATCGAAATTGCCGAAGAACCCCAGGAATGAAATCTCCAACCCGAAACGAAAAAACCCGCCGAGGCGGGTTTTTTCTTGGCCTATAACGACGATTACCAGTATATCCCCCGCATAATCGCCGCAAAGGCTACCTGCTCGGTAGAGACTTTCGGCTTTTCGCCGGACTTGCTGCCAGCAGCTGCTGGAGAATCCGGGAACATCCGGTAGCCAGTGTTCATAATGATCTCACCCATCTTCGGTGCCAGCGCATGCAGAACCTGCGCGAACACGCCAAGACGGGTGGCAATGCGCTTGGGCCGGTACACAATCGCATCCGCCACCATCTGCGCGGCTTCATCCGGTGTCAGCGTCGGCACGGAATCGTAGATCTTGGTGGGCGCGATCATCGGCGTTTTCACCAACGGCATGTTGATGGTGGTGAAGGTCACATTGCGATCCGACCATTCCGCAGCGGCACAGCGGCTGAACGCGTCCAGTGCGGATTTCGAGGCGACATAGGCCGAAAAACGCGGAGCGTTGGTAAGTACCCCGATGGAAGAAATATTCACCACGTGCCCGCGGCGACGCTCCAGCATGGCTGGCGCAAAGCCCATGATCAGCCGAACGGAGCCAAAGTAGTTCAGCTGCATGGTCCGCTCAAAATCGTGGAAGCGGTCAAAAGACAACGCCAGGGAGCGGCGGATGGAGCGACCCGCGTTATTCACCAGTACATCCACGTGGCCGTGATTATCGAGCACCGTCTTCACAAAGCGGTCGCAGTCGTCCATGTCCGAAAAGTCGCACTGGTACGCATGCACGTTGCCGCCTTTGGCCTCCAGGCTGGCCGCCACTTCATCCAGAGTTTCCTTGGTGCGCGCACCAATGACCAGAATGGCACCGGCCTCTGCCAGCTTCTCTGCCGTTGCCAGGCCAATACCCGAGGTCGCGCCGGTGACCACGCAAACCTTACCTTCAACCGTGCCCTTGAGAGTGCGGTCCTTGAACAGGTCCGGGTCCAGATTGCGCTCCCAGTAGTCCCAGATCACCGGGGCATAGGACGGCAGACGCGGCACCTCAATGTCTGTGCCCTTCAGAACCCGCTCCAGCTCCCGGGTATCAAAACGGGTTGGGTAATTAATGAAGGACATCACCGAGGGCGGAATGCCCATGTCATCCAGAACCGCACTGGTAATGCGTTTGACCGGAGGCAGATTCTTGATGCTCTGGCGAATAAACGGCGGAATAAAACCGAACATCCGGGAATCGATGCGCATACCCATGCGAGGGGCATGGCCGGCCTCGCAGAAGATATTGAGAATCTCACCCACCTTGTACGGATCAGAATCCACCAGATGGAAACAGTTGCCATCCTCACCTTCCAGGTGCGCAATGTGATCCAGGGCGTCGACCACGAAATCCACCGGTACAATGTTCAGCCGGCCACCTTCAATACCGATGGTGGGTACCCACTGGGGCAACGCGTGACGGATCTTCTGAATCATCTTGAAGAAGTAATAGGGCCCGTCCACCTTGTCCATTTCGCCGGTTTCCGAATGGCCAATGACCATACCAGGGCGGTAGATGCGGAACGGAACCTTGCATTCTTCACGCACAACTTTTTCGGATTCGTGCTTGGTGCGCAGGTAAGGATGATCAAGCTTCTCGGCTTCTTCGAACATATCCTCCCGGAAGATACCCTTGAACAGACCCGCTGCCGCGATGGATGACACATGATGGAAATGCTTGGCGCCCATGGCTTCTGCAGCCTGAACAGCCGCCCTGGTGCCTTCGATATTGGTGGCCGCCTGGGCTTCTTCGTCTGCGCCCATGTCGTAGACCGCGGCAAGATGGAATACGTGGTCAATATTTCCTTTCAGTGATTTCAGCGTTTTCGCGTCAATACCAAGGTTTTTGCTGGTGAGGTCGCCGATCACAGCCTTCACTTGCTTGTCGTCTGCACCCCAGCGCTCCCGGAGCCGCTCCAGCTTGTCCTGGGACTGCTCGCGAACCAGAACATACACGGTGCCGCCGCGCGCCAAGAGTTTCTCAACCAGAAAACGACCGATAAAACCGGTGCCGCCTGTCAGGAAATAATTCATAGGTACTCCATTCTGCCTGTTGTGTTTTTTGTCTTTAACCGACACAGATACGACTAAAGTCGTAGCTGATTCCATCGGTCGGCAATTCTACTTAATTGCAACCCTCATGTATCGAACTTTTTTAGAGCTTTTACTCTGTAACCCATTGTTTTTGCTAGAGTCATTACTCTAAAAGCAGCCAGCTCCACCTCACTCCCTGTCCGGTTTATCGACACAATGTGATTGAGATTAGCACAAGAAACCGCGACCACCGCATTGGGTCATTTAATTACGACCAGGCAATGCAAGAGGTTCTTACCAATGACATAATCGGGAACTTCCAGCGCCATTCGGCGTCACTAACCGAGCCAGACATCAAGGTTTAAAAGAAACTGCCATGCCGAAAAACAATCCGAACACCGAACGCCATATTGCCATCGCCCGTGCCTGCCTGAAGGCCATCAACGACACCGCCGCCGACAGTGGTTCCCGGGAAGACAAGATTCAGGCCGTATACCAGGCAATCGACAAGGCGTTTCAGGCCGAGTTTGCCGATTATCGACAGTCCGTTGCGATCATGGCGACGGTGCTGGAGCGGATCGCCTCTGGTGAACTCGACGCTGACCAGGCGGCCAAACTCGCGCGCCAAACCATAGAACAGAAGCCTGACAGCGCCAAAAACAACCAGATGCACTGATCCCTTTTCCGACCTGAACGCCATTCCGGAACCCGAGGCACCATGACTTCGAAACATCCGTTACCTGTTCGATCTCGCTACGCTCTGCTACAGAGGCTGTTGCTGGTCGTCACCGTGTTACTGGCTCCACTGGCGACAGCCAGTGTGTCACCCACCCAAAGTCCCAATGATCCGAACCAGTATCGGTTCATCGAACTCGACAATGGCTTGCGGGTGATCCTCGCTTCGGACCCGGAAACCGACAAAGCCGCCGCCTCCATGAACGTTGCCGTGGGCAGCGGAAACGACCCGAAAGAGCGGGCTGGCCTGGCGCACTTTCTCGAGCACATGCTGTTTTTGGGCACCGAGAAGTACCCGGAGGCAGGCGAATACCAGCAATTTATTCGCAGCCACGGCGGCAGTCATAACGCGTTCACAGCGTTTGAGGACACCAACTATTTCTTTGATGTCGAAGCAGAGTTTCTGGAGCCGGCACTGGACCGGTTCGCCCAACAGTTCTCTGCTCCCCTGTTCACCCCGGAACTGGTGGATCGTGAGCGCAATGCCGTGCACTCGGAGTACAGCTCCAAACTCAAGGATGACGGACGGCGCCTGCTCTCTGTCAGGAAGGCTGCGGGCAATCCGGATCATGCCTTCAGCCAGTTTGCAGTCGGCAACCTCGAGACCCTGGAAAACACCGAAGACAACCCGCTTCGGCCTGACCTGATTCGTTTCTGGGAAGAAAACTATTCGGCGAACATCATGACCCTGGCAGTCTACGGCCCACAGCCGCTGGATGAGCTGGAACGCATGGTGCAGGAGCGCTTTGGCGCCATCGCCAACCGTAACCTTGAACCCAAGGTTCACCCTCACCCGCTGTACGACACCTCCCGGTTGCCAGAGAAAGTGACAGCCGAGACGTTGAAAGACAATCGCAGCATGACGCTGTCTTTCCCGATCCCCTCTCAGCAGCGTTACTATAAAAGTAAACCCGCAGCCTACGTTGCCAACCTGCTGGGCCACGAAGGCACCGGCAGCCTGTTTGACGTTCTGAAACGCGCAGGCATGGTAGAAAGCCTTTCCGCAGGCACAGGGATGGACACCGGCGAACACGCCACTCTCGACATCAGCATGTCGCTCACCCGGGAAGGCCTGGAACACCAGGATGAGATAATTGCCCTCACCTTTGAATATATAGATCGTATTCGTGACAACGGCATCAGCCAGCAACGCTTCAACGAGATGCGACAGCTGGCCATGATTGATTTCCGTTTCCGGGAACGCGCTGAAGCGCAAAGCGAGGCCATGCGACTGTCCAGACTCCTCAAGGACTATCCGCCTGAAGATGTTCTAAGCGCCCCCTGGCTGCTTGAGCGGTATGCCCCAGAGCAATACAGGGCGATCCTCAATCAGCTGAAACCAGCCAACCTTAAAGTCTGGATTGCTGCGCCCAACCTGGACGCGAGCGAGCCGAACCTCACGCGGTGGTATCAGACGCCCTGGGTCAGGACACCCCTGAACCTCGATAATCCGGCAGCTCCCAGCCTGGCTGAACAGCTTGCCCTGCCCGAATCCAACCCCTTTGTTCCAGAAGATCTCGAACTGGTGGGGGGGGATAGCATGGCTCACCCGGAGAAAATTGCCGAACTGGACGGACTGGATATCTGGTACGCCCGGGATACCCGTTTCGCCACTCCGAAAGCCAATCTGTTTGTCAGCCTGAGAACGCCGGCAGCGCGGGAATCCGCCCGGAGTTCAGTGCTCACACAACTGCTGGTGGACGCCATTAACACCAACCTCAACGCCTGGGCCTATTCTGCCCGGCTGGCCGGGCTGGACTACAGCGTCTACCCCCATCTTCGTGGTGTTACCATCCGTGTCGGCGGTTACAACGACAAGCTGCACAAGCTGGCCAACCAGATACTGCTGGAGTTCGCCAACCCCGACCTTACCGAACAGCGATTCAGGATTGCGCGCCAGAACCTGATGGATGCTCTGGAAAACAAGAGCAAAGAACGGCCGGTGCAGCAGACTTCGGAATTTGTCCAAACCGCCTTGCTGGAAGGCACGTTTCCCGTGGAGGAGCGCCTGGCCGCAGCGCGCGACATCACACTGAATGAGCTGAGGGAGTTTGCCGGCAGTTTCCTCGCCCGCACTGATCCCGTCATGCTCGCCCATGGCAACCTGACACAGGCCAGTGCCCTGAATATGGCCAGACAGGTACAGGCTCTGGTGCTGAACGATCACCAGCGTACCAACGTGGATCGGGCGCGAATTCGCCAGCTGCCTCCAAGCCAGACCGCTGCGCATCTGGCGGTTGAGCACCCCGATACCGGTTACACCTTATACCTGCAGGGCAACAACACTTCCTACGCGGAGCGAGCCCGATATCGGTTGCTGGCACAAATCATCAGTAGCCCGTTCTATGAGGAAATCCGGACCACGCGCCAGCTCGGATACATCGTCTACGCGACCGCGTTCGAAATTCTGGAAACGCCGGCGCTCGGACTGGTTGTGCAATCCCCGTCCGCAGACGCACAAGCCATCGACGCAGCCGTTGAGGAGTTCAGCCAGGCTTTCGCGCAACAACTGGCGGAGATGGATAACACCCGGCTTGCGCGTGAAAAACAGGCAGTGATCAGCCAATTGCTGGAGCGTGACCGGCAACTGGGCGAAGTGTCCAGCCGATACTGGCGGGAGATCGACCGGGAAAATGCCGAGTTTAACAGCCGACAAGCCCTGGCCGACGCTATTCGGAACGTATCGCTGGAGGAACTGAAAGAGACCTTCGAACAGGCCATGCTTGAACGACAACGCGCTCTGCTGGTCACCACCGGCGGCGATGCCGTGAATGATGAAGCGATCCTTCAGACCCTGCGGGATCTCGGCCCTGTGCCGAAGGATTGACGGGAGAAATTACGAACCCGCCCGGCGATGCTTCGGCTACCGGGCGGGTTATCGGGTTAAGGAATCTGGTTACAGATCCACCGCAAACTGATTGAAATACACCACAGACCCAGTGCCGGTCCCCACATTCAGAATGCTGAATGCCACCTTGCCCTTCTCCTGAATAAAAGCAAACTTGTCGCTTTCATTCTTTACTTCGTAGTTCTCGGTGTCGTTTTTCTTCTCGTTATACACAGACAAGGCTCCGTCCTGGCTGCCATGACGAATCTGGGCCATGGAGACAATAATCTGGGGAATATCCTTTGCCTTGTTGAACGTCAGAATCCAGATGCCCGAGTCGTTGGTGGGCAACATCACCTGCACAAAGCCTTTCTCGGCGCCATCCTGGTATTTAGAGCTGGCCAGGTCGTTCATGCCAACCCAGTAGGAGTACCAGTTGCCTTCCAGAGCAACGTCAATGGTGTCAAATACCTTGACCTTCACACTGTTGTCGGGATCACTGACACCCAGCTGTTTCACAACTGTAGTCAGCAGGGATTTCGTGCCCTCGCCGTAGGAGTCAAAGCCACCAAAACTCTGAGCCAGACTGGCCTGGGAGAAAGACACGACCAGCAACAGCGCAAGCAACTTGTAGAACTTCATGCAGATTTCCTTTTTATCCGGTACTTGATCCGACGGCTCCGAGTCATCCCCTGCCTGAAAACAGGCCAGGGCTATGATAGTCAGCGACAACCCACGTGATCTACCCGGAAACTGCAACACAGTGTGAACAAATGAAAAATGACAGCCTTGAGCCCGCTGCCTCAGGCCGTTATCATACCGCCTCCTTTTCAATGCCCCCGTAGCTCATCTGGATAGAGCGATCCCCTCCTAAGGGATAGGTAGCAGGTTCGAGTCCTGCCGGGGGTACCATAAAGGCCGCCACCAAATGGCGCCGTCAGAACGGGGGCACCACAACCCCGCCTGCGAGCCATAGCAGCGCAACCACTACCAGAACGCTCAGCACCTTATCTGTCAGCGAAGATCCGCCATGATCGTGATCATGATGGTGGTGGTCATGTGAATGCTGCTTCTGCCCTTGTCGCCAGAACCATAGCAGTATCGCTGTGGCGGTCAGAAACAGGATGTTCAAGACAGCCTGGTAATTCCACTTGAAGAACTCCCGCTCTCCCATTGAGGTCTGGCCACTGAAGTCCGGCAACATGCCCAGCAGGGCCAGGCTGTAGTGCATCAGCAATGACACAGTCACAATGCCGACCAGCATCAGTGCGAGGATGTACAGAGCCATCTTCCAGCCATAATAGGAGGCGTTGATTCTAAGCACTGGCAGCACAACCAGATCGGAAAAGATGAAGGCCATGACGCCCGCAAAACTCACTCCCTGAGCAAACAACACGGCCGCAAGAGGAATATTCCCCATGGAACCGATGAAGGTGAAAAAGGCTGCAATTGGTCCAACCAGTGTCTGCGATAGTACGGCGAGGAAGCCAGGGTTGGCCGCGTTCTCGCCACCGGCGCCGATAAAGAGAGCTTCAAAGAAACTCTGAGGCACCATGGCGGAGATGATACCGGCTACGGTGAAGCCAATAAGGACATCTTTCCAGACCATTTGCCACTCCATCACATAGGTCTGGGCGATCGCCTGCCATCCTTCCTTACTGGTTATTTTTTCCTTCCAGCTTTTGTCAGAGCTGCCGTCGTCCCCGTCGCCGTCATCCATCTTTCGGCGAGCCTGTGCTTCAAGCCGGCGCGGCCGGGTAAGTCGGATCAGCAGCCAGGTTACAAGAATCAGGAGTACACCACCCACATACTCGCCAACCACAAATTGCCAACCCAGAAAAACCGCGATCACGATACCGAGCTCAATCACCAGATTTGTGGAGGCCAGCATAAACGCCAGAGACGGCGCCAGACCGGCGCCCTTATTGAAGATTGCACGGGTGGTGGCCAGTGCGGAGAAGCTGCAAGAACTGGAAATGAAACCAAAAAACGTGCCGAGCGCGATACTGCGCGGTCCATCCTCCCCCATGGCCTGCTGCATCTTACGGCGGGTAACCAGAACCTGAATCAGACTGCTTATGACGTAACCCAGAATAAATGCCCAAAGCGCCATCCAGAAAAAGCCCAGGCTCGTGGTTGCCGCTTCATTCCATAGCGATAGAAAGTTACTCAAAGCGTTCCTCCTTATCTGCCGAAGCATGCGAAGAGTCACCACCTACCCTAGCGCATAATACGACCAGTTGCTGAAACGCTTACTTGATGCCCGAGCCCCTCGCCTATGCAGAATGGCTTTGACGGAGGGGCGAAAAACACAGATTAAGTGCCGGGCGTGGAGGAACCTTATTTGCGCGGATCGGTTACCGAAACCCACGAGTTGTCTGCGTGAGCATCCCGGAAAGCCAACAGGCTATCGACCCCGGAAAAATCCACCAGGTCACGGAAATCCAGCCAGTCCACCAGACAATAGAGACAGATGGCGGAGTAGTTCCACTGCTCAAACTGCCCCGCTTCCACCATGGCAGACAGCGTTCGCAACGTTGTCATGATGCGTTCGCGCTGAAGGTTGTAGAACATCGCATCCTGGCTGGTATCGATTCCGGACCTTTCAGAAAGCAGCATGGTTACCGCAGAATCGTTGGCGCCATCAATCAGCGTTAACTGGTTCTCCTGGTCCCAGGTGAGGGCGTCAAGCCCAAGCTTCTGACCAAGATAACGGGCGATAACCCGTGAGTCATAGAGCTCCTGATCGCCATCAATCAGTACCGGGATTTTCAGGGTGGGATTAGTACGCCGCAGCTCATCACGGCCTTCACCATAAATATCGAGATTGATGAACTCGTACGGTTCATCGCTCAGCAGGAGCCGAATGCGGCGTACGTAGGGCGACGTGGTAGATCCAATCAGTTTCATGATTTCTCCCATAATCAGGTTTTCATTCATGGTAAATCATCTTGCGCGTCATGCCTCCGTCCACCACAAAATTCTGCCCGGTGACGAAGCCAGCCTCGGAGGAAATCAGGTAAGCCACCAGTGAAGCGATGTCTTCGGGACTGCCAACGCGGCCGGCCGGATGCTGCTGGTGATCCGCTTCTGACAGAGGCTCGACAGCCTGCTCGCTTCCCTGCCAGTCACGGGTATCTATCCAGCCCGGGCTGATACAGTTCACCCGTATTTCTGGTCCCAGGCTAATGGCCAACGCATGGGTCAGTGCCACAAGGCCACCCTTGGTGGCGGCGTAGGCTTCGGTATCCGGCTCTGATTGCAGGGCCCGTGTGGAGGCCATATTCACAATCACGCCCCTCGCCTTCCGGAGATGCGGTATCGCATGTTTGCTCACCAGAAACGGCCCGGTCAGATTGACATCCATTCGACGCTGCCACTGTTCAAGGCCCAATTGTTCTATCGGGCCGGTATGAGGGTCCGCAATGCCAGCGTTGTTAATAACGGCATTCAGGCCACCACCCCAGTGCACTGTTTGGGAAATGATATTCTCAACATCCGCTTCGCTGGCAACGTCGCCTGCCAGAAACACGACTTCACCCTCTGCGTTGGCAACCAACTGTTCACCTACGGCTTGGTCAGTATCGCAGAATGCCACTTTCCAGCCCGCCGCCGCCAGGTGCAGCACTATGCCTCGGCCAATTCCCTTCGCGCCTCCTGTCACCAGGACT
Source organism: Marinobacter sp. ST-43 (assembly GCF_030541085.1). Lineage (NCBI taxonomy): Bacteria > Pseudomonadati > Pseudomonadota > Gammaproteobacteria > Pseudomonadales > Marinobacteraceae > Marinobacter > Marinobacter sp. ST-43. Next base: position 47,281 of record NZ_JASSVO010000015.1, on the reverse strand, counting down.
ACCTTTTGCGTTCGTTCCAAGTCTGCCTCCAACGGTTTCGGTTCCGTCAATACTATTCAACGGGCTTTGCGCCGGACGGAATGATTGCTGCAGTTTAGCAGCAACTGATTGATACGGTTTTCGCCGATGCCTGTTTCTACAGGTTAGAATGCCCGCCTGCCCACACTACCGGAAACCAACCATGGCCCGCTTTAACGAAATTGGCACCGCAACCATCCCCGGCAACGGCAGCCGCTTGCGACTGCTGCAACGTAATGACGAGTTTTCCATCAAGATTGCCGGCGCCCCGGGTGAACTGATGAACAGCCGCTTACATGGTTCGGAGGATGCTCTGGCCACCCTCGCCTGTGAACGCCTGAGCCATCTGCCCGCGCCACGGATCCTGATTGGCGGGCTGGGTATGGGCTTTACCCTGGCGGCAGCGCTTTCGGCTACAGGCGATCAGGCTCAGGTGACGGTGGCAGAGCTGGTTCCCGAGGTAGAAACCTGGAATCGCGGACCATTGGGCGCAGCCGCCGGCTACCCTCTGGACGATCCCCGGGCCGCCGTTCACATTGGCGATGTGGCAGAACTTTTGCAACAGGGCGATGGCAACTGGGACGCCATCTTGCTGGATGTGGATAACGGTCCGGAAGGTCTTACCCGTAAAGAAAACAACTGGATCTACTCTCCGGAAGGCATCGCCGCCGCCCAGAAATCCCTGAGCAACGACGGCATTCTCGCCTACTGGTCGGCCGGTCCGGAACAGGCCTTTACCGAACGCTTGCGGCGCGCTGGCTTTTCGGTGGAACCCGTTGTTGTGAGAGCCCTGCGTCCGGGTAAAGGCGCCCGTCACACAATCTGGCTGGCCTGGTAATTTGGGGGATGGCGGGCGATTCCCGATCGGTTTGTTGCCATACGGTCATTCGAAATACAGGTTCAGGTGTACTAGGGTTACTGATGAAGCCGCTATGTTTTGACGAGGATCTGGTCCTCGGCGAAACACTCAGGAGGTCTTTCCATGAAACCCTCAGTGAGTATTACCGGTGAACAGGAAGCCCATAAAGTAGCCGCAATATTCGAGACAGAAACCGATGCCAACGGCGTTGCACGGGTGCTGTCGCAGGAAACCAGTCTGGATCACGAGCAAGTCATTGTTGTAAGCCCCCAGGACCGACACCCGGGTGAAGAGCTGGAGCCAGAGAACCAGGGCATATGGCAAACGCTGGTGCGTTCGCATCTCTGGCTTGGTATCGGAGGTGCCGTCGCAGGCTTTATTGTGTTCGTGATACTGAGTGCTGTCGGCGTGGAGTTTATTGCCCAGAATGGCGTGGTTGCCGCAGCCGTTCTTGCGGCGCTCGGCCTGATACTTGGCCTGTTGGTGGCTGGAGGCGTTACGCTCCGGCCGGACCACACACCCTATGTTGCCAAAGCGCAGTCGGCTCTAAAGGAGGGCAAGTATGTACTGACCGTGCATGCCTCCAGTTCTGAGCAACTCAAGGAGGCCACGACGGTCCTGAAAAACCGGAACGTCCGGTTAGTGCGAACTATCTGAGCCTCCGCCCCCGGAGCCACGTTATTGGTAGCAACCAGAGCACGGTGGCCAGTAGCCAGCGCGTAAGCAACAGCAGTGGCAGCAGTACCAGGAACCATCCTGGCATCTGCACCATCCAGGCCGGCACGCCCAGTACCCGGGCAGCGCCGGCGAATACGTCGTTCAGTAAGGCGGGGTGTTTGACAACGACATAGACCAGAGCCACCGCAGCGGGCCACTTTGCGTTGCTAACCATGACCGAAGCCATTCGCCCGGCCCGCGCGAGGCGGGAAGAATAGGCCGCGGAACGGGCGGTGACACTCGAGGCTCTTGCAGTACCTGCTGCCGCCCGACCGGCTTTCAGGAATTTCACCGCACTGCCAATAATCAGCGCGTCTACGGCGGCCCAGCCGACATCTTCCATGCGGATCGGCTGATCGGTACGGTACCGGGATTCCAGAGTCCGGATGCCACTGGTGAAGAACTGCGTAATGCCCTCTGTAATCCGCTCCGTCCAGATCCACTCTATGTTATTGCCATCGGCCCCCACCACGAACTGGCCCGTGAAATCCTGCCCTTCTTTATTGGCGAAGTTGACGGCATACCAGGCACGCTGTTCCGGCGTCAGGACTTTACCGGTGCCGGCAACCCGGTTCATCATCTCAATCGAGCCAACCGGATTCTGATAAAAATGCATCACAGGAGGCATCAGATACTCGCCATGGGCTCGCAGGGCCTGCCGAAATTCCGGTTCTTCACCAAACAGATCCATTACAAACCTGGTCCACTCGGGGTATACCTGCAACGCGGCCTGAGCTTTCAGCAACAGCAGGCGGTCGTCCCGGTAATCCAGCAGGAGCGCCTGCAGAGCCAAGGCTTCGCCCAGCAGCGGTGATTCTGTACCGAATTCATCCTGGGCCTGCAGGCGCACAAGCCGTTCCTCAACCGGTTGCGGTTGCAAGCGCACTGACACCAGAGCGGCCACTGCCAACGCGAAAAGCGCCAGCCACAATAGTCGCCGTCTGGGCCGGGACTGGAACAGTGCGGGCTCTGTCATTCAGTACTCCTGCTATAAAAACCTCAGTCTACATGGAAAATCTCCAACATGAAGGCTGATACATGTCAACATCGGTTACAGAAAACAACTCTAGGTGGGTATACCCGTTGCAAAAAACGGATACCATGTCCTTATAACCTCGCTTTCGTCCGACGGCACCTATGGATATCTTCGAGCAGAAACGCCGCATTATCACCACTGCCATCGTTGCAGTTGTTCTCACTGGAATCAGTATTGCCGTGGTGGTCTCCACCCCCCTGATCAATCAGATCCATACCCAGGCCGCAGACACTGCGAGCCTGGTGGCCGATGCCAAGGCCGAGAGCGTTCGGGCGGTATTCGATCAGCATCAGGATCTGGCGCGACAAACCGCCAGTCGCTCTGAGCTCGCGCGGGTTATGGTCGAATACAACAGGGGAAACCTGGCACTCGCTGACTTGCGGACCTTTTCTCGCCCCAGGCTTGACGATGCCGCAAAAAACATCGACAACCTTGCCGCCATCGTCCGGTTTGATGCCAGTGGCGCCGAAGTTGTGCGCGTCGGGCCTCTGGACGATCAACTTCCCGCTGACCTGCCTATGCCATCCGGGCTTGATATCCAGTCCTACCCGGTAGGGGTAAATAACGAAGCGAGGCCGTTACTGCACGTCATCGCTGCGATACGCGAGGATGAACAGATCGTTGGCTATGATCTTCTGCTGTTCGAACTCTCCCCACTGATTCCCATCTTTCGCGTGGATGCGGACTCCAGTCTGTGCCTGCTTGATGTCGAGAGAACGCGGCGACTGATCTGGACCGAGGGCAGTCATCAGTTTCAACTGACAACACCCAATGGTTGCCTGGCCGAACAGGAGGGTATCGATTACAAACCAGACCTCGACTTTTTCCGGGCTTCGCTTCCAGACGGCACCCGTGTTCTGGCATTCATACGACTCGTGGAAGGGTATGGCTGGGAAATCCATATGAACGTCAGGACTTCCAGTGTGTTCGGTAAAGTGATCGAAGACATTGTTATCAGTGTTGTGCTGATACTCATGCTCTCCGCCCTTGCCGGCACAATGGTCTGGCGTTCACTGATGCCCGTTGTGCATGCACTGGTCAACCAGGCCTCCCAGATTGCCCGGTCTACCGATGAACTTCGGCTGGCCCAGCAGGTCTTTAACCACACCCACGAAGCCATCGTGATTTGCGACACCGGTTTACAGGTTATTCGTGCTAACCCGGCCTTCAACGAGATTACCGGCGCAACACCCAAGACACTTCGCAATACTAACCTGCTGGCATTTATGGACAGTGATAGATGCAAGGAGATAGACCGGGAAGAGATCCACCGGCATCTGGTCGCGGAAAATGCCTGGCAAGGCGAGGTCTGGCTGACCGGGCCCGATAATGATCCGTTTCCCAATCTGCTGACGGTTTCGCCGGTGCGCAATGCCCGGGGACAGATCCAGCAACTGATTCTTACCTTCAGCGATATTACCGCACGGGTACAGGCAGAAAAGCAGATGTTCCGGCTGGCACATTTCGACAAACTCACTGGCCTGCCAAATCGCACGGCCCTGGAAACCCACCTGGAACAAGCCATCGAGCAGGCACGACGCCAGCATCATCACTTCGCCCTGATGTTCCTGGATCTGGACAAATTCAAACCGGTAAACGACACCATGGGCCACCAGGCTGGCGATGAGCTGCTACGGAATGTCGCGAGAAGGCTCAAGCACAGTATCCGGGCCAATGATGTGGTGGGGCGCCGGGGTGGGGATGAGTTCGTGATCATAACCGGGCCATTAACCAACGATGCCGATGCCCAACCCATTGCTCGCAAAATGATCCAGGTGCTGAATGAGCCGTTTCACATTCAGGGCCAGACTGTGCACATTGGTGCCTCGGTGGGAATCGCCTTGTACCCGGACAACGGCCAGACCGCTGAGCAACTACTGGCCACCGCCGACAAGGCCATGTATTCCGTGAAAACCAGCGGCAGGAACAACCTGGCGTTTGCCTGAGCGGCAGCGAGTGTCCCGTCTGGCTAATTCCTTAATCTACTGCTTGCCTCTGAGGACTCTGACCAAGGCGCCAGTCTGTAGATGTGGTGGTTCCACATCAAGGACTGGCAACACAGGGCTCAGAGTCCTCAGAGACAAGCCCTCCGGGAGCTTCTGAAAAGCCGAAGAACGTCGTTCTGCTGGCTCGATTTGGAACCACCAAACCTTCACCAGCACGCCTAGCTCTTCGGCTTTTCAGAAGCTCAGTAGGTTAAGGAATTAGCCAGACGGGACACTAACTCTGCTCGTACTCCTGCACCAGCTGGTTTAAAAAGTAAATACCGGCGGAGCTGAGGAAATAGCGCCCTGCCCCGGAGCGAAACAGCAGGTTCCGTTTTTCCAGGTAATCCAGCGCTTCGCTCAACCCTTTCTCGAAACGGGCGGCCCGAAGGATGTCCTGATACTCCTCATCCGCCCCCAGATTTGCCAGATCCTGCTCGTTTAAACCAGCTTCAGGGCGCCCCAGATAATCCAGATCTCTGCCGCTTCGGGCAAAGTAGCGGCCGATCAGAAGCAATACCACCTGCACCCGGAAAGCGTTTTCATCGTGCTCTTCGCTTTCGTCGTCACTGCTCTCTTTCAGGAAGAAAAAGGCGCCGGTTTCATTGAACACCAGGTCGCTACCCAGATGCTCATAGAAAGTACGGAAGTGAGACAGGTGGTTATACAGCAGGTTGTAGAGGGGGTTGGCACGAAGTTCCGAGCGGTTGTTGTCCCACACATCCCGGACAATCACCCGGCCAGCCTGGAACTCCCGGTAGATGGCGGCACTGTGAGCCGGCAGGATCTGCTCGAAGCTGGTCGCGCCCTGCTCGTTCAGGGTGCTCTCTGTATCCCGGGTTTCCACGAAATCAGGCATGGTCTGGCTCTTGTTCTGTATCAGTCGTAATGGTTTCAAGGCGTCGTTTGCGGTACACAAACTGTTCACAGTCCGGCGCCTGTTCCAGGGTGCGGAAACGGTTAGTGGTTGTCACCTGCATACCCTCCGGCGGCGAATTGACCAGCCGGTTCAGGGCTGCCAGCAGGTCCGCAAAACGGTAGCCCGGGATGAAGCCATCCAGCCGGCCGTGAAGCTCCCGCACAAGATCCGCCGTGGGCCGCAATTCCAGGGTTTCCAGCCATTGATACAATTGGTTGATGCGCTGAAGGTCTACCCGGCTTTCGCGGCCGCTTCCGGCCACTTCCTGCAGTACCGGCACTTCGGATTGGCGGCGCAGATCGCTCAGGCGCAGCTCCAGTTCGCTGAACAACAACTGGTAGTAGCACGACGACTGGCCAAAGGCATAATGCTTGGGCCGCTGCTGTGCCCGCAGGCCCACCAGGAAGCCGGTGCTGCGGGCAAAGTCGCCTCCTTCGAGCCATTTGCGGCGCAGGCTGAGGGTTTCGGTGTCGTCTTTGAGCGCACGCAGCTTGCCGTAGAAATGCTCCATGGCATTGTACTGGGCCATGCCCCGGCGGGTCTTGCGCAGGAAGTGTTCCACCTCCTGGGCCACCGCCTGAATGGGCTTGTACAGAGCATTCAGGCTGATAGAGGAACGAAACAGCTGGTCCGCCAGGCTGTGGTCGTCGTGGCTTTCCAGCAGCCGCACCATGGATTCCAGGGTTTCGAACAGATTGCTGCCGTCAGGCAGCCGGGTGTCCGGGTTCAGGAACACCAGCGTGGGTTTGATATGGCGCTCGTACAGCGTAACGATCTGCTCGAACAGATTCTGGCGAAACTCCAGGTATTTCTCCGGCGCCCGGCTGGCGTCGCCGGACAGGTCGGCCAGCTGGGCGCTAATGGTCTGCATGCGCAGCACGTTCTGGCGCAGCAGGCCGATCAGCTGGCTGACCCGCTCGTTCAGGTCATCCCGAAGTTCGGTGTAATCCGGGTCGGCCTCGCTGAAGCTGCTGGTTTCCAGGCGGTTGCGTACATCCCGAAGGGTCACCAGATGGCCCCGCAGGCGGGCGTCAGTAAGCTCCTGGTAGAGCGAGGCGTTACAGGCCCGCATCAGGTTGATCAGGGCATCCTGAAACACCAGCCGGCGCTCGCCATCGGCCTTGATAATGTCTATGACCAGGCCGCTGCGGAACAGATTGTCGGTGTTCATCGCCAGCCGCACCCGCTCCCTGTCCGCATTGCCCAAGCTACGGGTGTAGTCCATCACCTCGGCCACCAGATCACTTTCACGGATATACCGGGCTTCGTTCCGGTCCATGCGTTCGATCATCCGGAACAGGATTTTCGGGTGCTCGAACAGCAGCCGGGTGGTGTCCAGGGTGCTGAAGCGTTTACTCATCCACCGGCTCCAGAAGGCTGTTCTGGGTGTGGTCGGCCCAGTGGCTCAGAGATTCGCCGTTGGTAAAGCCTTCCGCGCCGCCCCAGAACACCAGAGTGCGTTCCTTGCTGTAGGGCCGCGCGGTGCGCATCTGCCCTACTTCCAGGTGCCGGCCGATCAGGTAGATCACTTCGGCGCTGGCGCTGTGGGTCGCCGCGGAAAACAGGTTGAAACCCTGCTTACGCAACCGCTCCAGCAGCGACGGCATCTGGCTGATATCCACGCTGGCCAGCTCATCCAGCACCATCGGGAAGGACAGCTGCACGCCCGGGTACAGCACCCTCTTGAGCAGCCGGTACACCAGCTCCAGGTTGATCAGGGCGGTGGTGGAGGTGGACTGGCCTTTCTTGTCCAGGTTGGCGGCGTTTTCCTTGCGGGTGCGGTAGGAAATCCCGGTGATGACTTTGTCCATGGTCAGGCGTTTGCTGCCGCCCTGCTCCCCGAAAAAGTCGGCTACAAACACCCTAAGGCGGTCGTAGAAGGCGTCGGACTGCAACTGGTTGCCGTAAGGGTCGATGTTGTTGGCTTCTTCCACCAGATTGCGGAATTTCGGGTCGGTGTGGATGTCCACCCGGATTTCCACCAGATCGTTGATGCGCACGCCGTCCAGCTCCCGGTTAAGCTGGGCTTCGAATCGGGCAATGTGCTCGTGGTTGGATTTCAGGGCCTGGCGGTAGCTGGCGACGGTTTCATTATGGATGCCAACCTGCTGCTCCAGCACACTCCAGCGCTCGGCCATGCCGGCGAACAGGTCTGAAAGGCTCTTGAACGTGCTTCGGATAACAGACGATGCCGGGCTGTCTTTCTGCAATTCACCTTCGGTATCTTCATGGATACCCAGGTACACAAACTGGCGCAGGTGGTCGAGGATATTGCGGCGGCGCTCTTCCAGGTCGTCCAGCTGGCTTTGCAACTCGTCGAAGGCGGCAGCCGATACGCGCTCAATGTCCAGCGGCTGTTCCGCCTGCACGGCCTTCAGGTGCGGGAAGCGGTGCTCCACGGTGCCAACGCTCTTGCTCAAGGCCGCCAGCTCCCGCTCCCGTTCTTCAATGCGATCTTTCTCGGCTTTCGCTTTCGCGGCTTTCGCCTGAACCGCGTCCTGTTTTTCCTGCTCCAGCCGGGCCTGTTCGTTCAGTTTGGCAAGCTGTTCTTCGGCGGCCTGTTTTTCTTCGGTGGCGTCTTTCAGGGTGGTGGCTGCCGCAGGGTAGCGCTGCAGCGTTTCCAGGTCTTTCTCGATAGACCGGATTTCTTTCTCCGTGCGCTCGATCAGCTGAGGTCGGTCGTGTTCCTGATTGGCGGTGTCGGCCAGCTCTGAGCGTTCTTTCTCCAGACCATGAAGTTCACCTTCAATATGATGGCGTTGCTCGGCAAAGTTGGTGTGCCGGGCAGGCTGGCTCTGGTATTCAGTATCAAACCAGTCAAAGCCGCGATCGTTGGGCGCAAACAGGCGAGCGAAGGCTTCAATGGTGGCTTTGCTATCGGCATCCAGATCCTGGCCGGGGCTCGCCATCATCAGCCGGGGATCAACCGCCCGTAACGGCGCAGCAGTGGTCTCGTCCAGCTGGTTCTGCAGCTGCCACTGCTGTTTGCTTTCCCGGTCTTTCAGGGTTTCCAGCTTGCGCTCCAGATCCTGCTTTTTGCGCTGAATCTGCTCCAGTCGGATTTCCGCGTGGGCGGCGCTTTTCAGGGCAGCAAGATGGCCTTTCTTGCTTTCCAGCTCCTCTGTCTGGATCTCTGCAATTTCCTGCAGGGTCATGTCGCCATACTGCGAGATCAGCAGCTCACCGTCTTTCTGGCTCTGTTCGGCCTGCTTGATACGCCGATCGGCGGAGCGAATCTCGCCCTTCAGGCCGCTGGCCTCCTGCTCCAGTTTTTTCAGGGTTTGCAACACGTGGCGCAGGGTGTCGTTCTGATCGTTGAAAGCCTCAAGCGCCACCCGGCGTTTGGCCGCAATATCGGCCAGGGCGTTGGTCACCCCGTCCCGGAAGGCGGCAAAGTCGTGCTGACTGCGTAGTAAGGTCTGATAGGCCTGGTAGTCGCGGTTCAGCTTCTCAAACCGGTGTCGCTCTTTCTCGATACGGTTGAGCTGGCTTTGCTGCTGCTTGAGCTGATCGTGGCGATTGAGGAAATCGTCGATGTTGAAGTCAAAGGCATCGTCAGCAAACTTCTTGTCCGCTTCGATAATGCTGGCCACGGCGTTGGCCATGGCCTGATCGTCCGCCTTCATCTCGAACAGCAGCAGAATCAGGGTGCGCAGGGATTGCACCCGGCGTTCGTCCGACTCGCCCAAGGGCAGCACGGAATAACGCACCGCGTCGGCGTTCATCAGCTCGCTGCTGTAAAGCATGGATTTGAGTTTGGCCGGGTCGTTGACCAGCCTGGTGTCTTTGGAGCGTTTCTTGAGCGCCTCCGACAGCCGGCTGAACGACAGCTCCGGCACCGCCTGGCCAATGCCATCTTCATCGTCGCCGTTCCAGAACAAAGGTCGTAACTGGTCGTAACTGACCGGAACAAAGGCCCGGCCGTAGCTAAGCTGGCTGGCGTTGTCGCGATACAGGATCTGGCAATGGCTGCCCGCCGGGTTTTCCGCTTCCATAATCAGGAAGCTGAACTGGCTGGGGAAGTAGTGCTGGAAGCTTTCTTCGTTGGTGTAGAAGCTGCCGGCGCTGGCGTTGCGGAAGGCAAATTTCTTGCGGCTGTTCTTGAAATTGTTCTCCGGCAACAGGAACAGGCGCAGGGAGTTCAGCAAGCTGGATTTGCCCAGGTTGCCCGGCCCAAGAATCAGGCCGTGGTTGTCCACTGGAATTTCCACGTAACAGAAGCCGGCGGAATCCACCAGCACCAGGCGGCGAATGCCGAAGGTGAACGTACTCGCGCTCGCCTGTGAATCACTCATCCAGAATCATCTCCTGTTCCATGAATTTACTGGTGGCCCGGAAGGCCTGCGCCAACGACACAAACCCCAGATCTTCCGCCAGCGACAGGGCTTTTGTAAACCTTTCGGTGGAGTCCGGGGTTTTGCGGAATCGGCTCAGCCAAGGTTGCCAGTCAGCCGGCTGCAGAAAGCAGGCCTTGTCGCCCAGTGCCGATCGCACCGATGAAAACATCTGCAGGCCGCCGGCATCGTAATCAAAGGCGCAGAGCACCTCATCGTAACCGGTCAGCCAGTTCAAATCCGCAGTACCGGTAATCCGATTGCCGCCACCGAGCACGACATCGCTGTTTGTGAGATCAACTGCCTGGCCCAGGCAGTCACCGGCAAAGGCCAGCATCTGTCGGTAGTAATAGAAATTTCGCTCATTCTCCACCACCAGCACCCGAGGCGCTGGCCGAAAACCGATATCCACCGCATCTCCGGTAATCACCACCGAATCCGGCCGGTTGCCTGTAAGGGCGTGATGATATACCAGCAGAAAACTCACATCGGTGCCGTGGCGGTGGGAATCGCCCTTCTTCGCCGCATCTACTCTGCTAACGGGTGAAGCGGCCTGTCGATGTAACTCCGCAAACGCAGCTTCATCAAGAATGGTTACCTCCCAGCGATTGGCGCCAACCTTCTCCGTTGCGAACAGCTCCCGATGCCGCCGACGCTGGGAATCCGGCAGCTTCTTCAGAAAGGCCTCGTAGTTAATCGCCTGGCCCTGAAGGATTTTCTGGAGGTAGTTCTTCAATAGCTCACCTGTCCGCAGATTGTTATTATCGGTCTACCAAAATATGACACCTTATGAGCCACGGAGGGCCCATGCCAACCATCAGTGAATTCTTCGGCATTCTGATACGGATGTATTACGATGACCATAATCCTCCCCATTTTCACGCTTATTATGGGGAACACGAGGCCATCATTCTGATCGAAACGCTGGAGATTGTTGAGGGCAAACTGCCCAAAAGAGCCAAAGCGATGGTTATCGAATGGGCCTTTGAACACCGGCAGGACCTTATCGCAGACTGGCGCCTTGCCGAGCTGCACCAGCCACTGAAGAAGATAGAGCCATTGGAATGAACAGCATGCCCAGAGTCACCCATGTGGAAGCCAAGGCCGATTACGTACTGGCCGTCACCTTCGATGATGGTACTCACGGCGAGATCAGCCTTGCAGATCGTTTGTTTGGCCCGATGTTCGAGCCCCTGAAAGACCCGGCATTCTTTGCTCAAGCAAAAGTTGATGAGTTCGGAGCCATCTGCTGGCCCAACGAAGCAGACATTGCCCCGGATGCTCTCTACCGCAAAATCAAATCTGAACAAACTGGAACAGTATGTCGCTGAAGTACAAGATCGTACCCGTCACACCCTTTGAACAAAACTGCACCCTGCTCTGGTGTACCGAAACCCACAAAGCAGCGGTGGTCGACCCTGGCGGGGACCTGGATCGCATTCTGGCGGCAGCCGAGGACGAAGGCGTGATTCTGGAAAAGATCCTTCTCACCCACGCCCACATAGATCACGCCGGCGGCACGGCGGAGCTAGCCAAATCAGCGGGGCTGCCCATTGAAGGCCCGCACAAGGACGACAACTTCTGGATTCAGGGCCTGGCCATGCAGGCACAGATGTTCGGGTTTCCGGCGCCGGAGGTGTTCACGCCCAATCGATGGCTGGAAGACGGGGATACAGTGACCGTTGGCAATGAAACCCTGGAAGTACTGCACACGCCGGGCCACACCCCTGGCCATGTGGTGTTTTTCCATCGAGGCTCAAAACTGGCCCAGGTGGGTGACGTGCTGTTCAATGGTTCCATTGGCCGCACGGATTTCCCGAAAGGCGATTACAACACCCTGATTCACTCTATCCGGGAAAAGCTGTTCCCGCTCGGGGATGACGTTAGCTTTATCTGTGGCCACGGCCCCATGTCTACGTTTGGCCAGGAACGCGCCACCAATCCGTTTGTGTCTGATCACCGGGGCTGAGTGCCCCGGTATATCGCCCATTTCAGCTCTGGGACAGGCGGAACTGCTCGATGGTTTTGCGCAGGGTTTCCGCCATGGCCAGCAGATCCCCTGCAATTCGCGCGGTCTCCTGGGCATCGCTGGAGGTCTGCTCGGCAGAGCGGCTGATTTCAATCACGTTCTGATTGATGGAGTCCGACACTTCGCTCTGCTCGTTAGCCGCACTCTCCATTTCCTCATTCAGCCCCGTGATTTCACGCACCGCTGCAGCAATGGTTTGCAGCTCGGTTTCCACTTTCAGAATTGAATCCACCTGATGCTGGGCAAGTTCCGAGGCATGGCGCATGGTACCGACACAATCCACCACCTCTTTTTTCAGCCCCTCAATGGTTTGGCGAATCTCCTCAGTGGACGCCTGAGTGCGCGAGGCAAGCGCCCGGACTTCGTCTGCGACCACGGCAAATCCCCGGCCCTGCTCACCAGCTCTGGCCGCTTCAATCGCCGCGTTCAAGGCCAACAGGTTGGTCTGGTCGGCAATCTCGGAAATCAGCTCCAGCCGTGAGGCCATTTCCGTTGTCCGCTGATCCAACTGCTCAATACGCTGCGCACCGTTCTGGACTTCCGCGTTCAGAGATTCAATACCCTGAACCGCATTTCTAGCCAGATGCTCTCCGGTTTCTGCCGATTTGGTGGTATCGGCCGATTTCCGTGCGGTAGTCACCGCGTTCTCTCGAACCTGCACCGCGGAAGCGGCCATCTCGGTGGTGGCACTGGCCACCTGGTCGGTATTGTCTTTCTGGGCCAGCACTTCCTGCTCGGTGGTCTCTGCCTTACCGGCAATGGTGCGGGCCGCCGCTTCAACCTGTTCTGCGTTGTCCATCACCGTATGCATGCTGGCGCGGATCTTGGCGACCATCCGATTGAACGCACGAGAGACCGAACCAATCTCATCGTTTCGGGTTACCTCCAGCTCTATGGAGAGATCCGAATTGCGGGAGATTTCATCCATTCGGTCGTGTAGCCGACGTAAGCGGGAAAACACCAGGCGCCCCAACACTACGGTAGTCAGTATGAAAATAACCACAAAGATCAGAATCTGGATACCGCCACTCACCATCAACTGCTGCTGCAGGCGCGCGTCGCTCTCCGCCAAAGAATAGTCGACCCGAATAGCGCCAAGCACGTCGCCTTCCTGGGCCTGGTGACAGCCGAGGCAGTTCACGCCCTGATAGTTTTCGCTGGCAATAACCGGCTCGATCAACGTGTAGACACGACCCGCGTCGTTCTCCGAATAGTGCTCTACCCGTTCACCATCCAGCGCTTTCATGTCCAGCGGCTCACGGCGTTGTTCGGCAGCATTCCCAGCACCGTACATGGCATTCAGCTGATCGCTGCGGATCACCCGAACATCCAGTACGTCCTCGGGAGCCATCACCTTCTCGCGCAGAACATCACGGTTATTAATGGTGCCCGTCACCATCATGGTGTTCAGGCCATCGAAAAAGGACTTTGCCAGACCATCCACGTATTTGTGACTGTACTCTTCGAGGTGGGCTCGCTGGGACTGCGCGCTGTAAACAACCGTAAACACGAGAATGACGGTGAAAGCCGCAGCCAGTGCTGCCAATAACAGGAAACGGATTGAGTATTGTTTTTTCATGTGACCCCGACAACGGAAGATGATCTGGACATCCAAGAGTAATGACGGCGAATTGGCGCATAACTTTATAGATATGCATCAATTTTTTTATGACGCAGATCATCCGGACGCGCCCGCTATGTCATTCCTTGCAATGTTTTACATTCGTCCCGGCACACTCAAACCAGAAGGCAAGGCAGATTGGCCCGAAACCTGCAAAGCCTGATGCATCACGGACTAATTCCGTGATATCCGGCAGAGATTTTCCGTTCAGGGGAGGCAACCATGTCATTGCTGACATCACTGTTACAGGCCAGCACGCGCTTTCAGCAAGCCATGGACAACCGTGCGCCGCGCACTGACGTACCCGCCGGTAAAAGCAATGAAGGCGCCGCCACAGGCGAGCCCCAGAGCAGCACCGACGACCGCTTCACGCCGCCACAGTGGCAGGAGCGCAACTCGGCCAGTCAGAAAACCCGGCAATTGCCACTGACCCAGTACAAGCAGACGGTTGCCCAGGACCTGTCCTACGTTCGTGAAACCTTGCGGCACAAACTTGCCGAATACAACGTACACCCGGCAACGGCGCTGAGCGTGAGCAAAACCGAGCAAGGCAGCATTCAGCTGGACGGCAAAATTCCCGACCAGGTGCGGGAGAGGATACAACAGGATCTCAACAACAACCGGGGATTTGGTGAGGCGTTAAGCCGCTTGAGCGTGACCGAACCCACCCTGCACTTCATGGATAATGCGCTCAAGCTCAATCAGGCTTATGGCGTGAACAATTCCCTGCTGGATTCACTGCTCAGCGAAAACCAGCAGTTCAATGGACTGCAAGATGTCATCCACCGTTATGACAGCCTTCGCCGCACCGCCACACCCGCCGAGACGGGTATCACAGCGCAGCAACGCTACGCCTTCAGCCTGAATACCCGGGCCTGAAGCCCGGGGGTAACTGCTAATCAGATCAAACCTGAAACGGGGCCGGATCACCCTTACCCACCCGCGTAACTTCAGGCACATCACCGGTAAAGTTGACCACCGTGGTAGCCTCCATACCGCAGAAGCCGCCATCAATAATCAGATCAAGCTCATGCCCGAGGGTCTCGCGAATATCGTAAGGATCGGTCAACGGCTCGGTTTCACCCGGCAGAATCAAAGTGCTGCTCATAATCGGCTCACCCAGCTCACCCAGCAATTCCCGAACAATCTCGTTGTCCGGAACCCGGATGCCGATAGACCGCCGTTTGGGATGCAGCAACCGGCGAGGCACCTCGCTGGTCGCGTCCAGAATAAAGGTGTACGGGCCCGGCGTGAAATTCTTTAATAACCGGTACTGGGTATTGTCAACCTTGGCATAAACCCCGATGTCTGACAGGTCACGACACACCAGGGTGAAGTTGTGCTTGTCGTCCAGGCGCCGAATCCGCTTGATACGGTCTGCCGCCTGCTTGTCACCAAGGTGACAGCCCAGTGCGTAGCCTGAATCTGTGGGATAGACAATCACCCCACCCTTGCGCAAAATCTCCACCGCCTGCTTGATCAGACGCTTTTGCGGCGTTTCCGGGTGAATCTGAAAAAACTGGCTCATCCATTAGCTCCTTGTTGAAGCTTCTTGTCCATTGCCGAATCGCCTTTCGAGCCACCCATACAGTTGGGTGAATCCGGAGACGCCTGACCACTGGCCTGCCACTCTTCCGGTGTATACAGATGCAACGCCAGAGCATGCACCGGGCCCGCCAGTTCATCAGCCAGAACCTTGTAGATCGCCTGATGACGCCGCACTTTCATCTGGCCCTCAAAATCCGCCGACACCAGCGTTACCTTGAAATGGGTTTCAGAATTGGGTGGCACCGAATGCATATGGCTCTCGTTTTCCACCGAAATCAGGCTGGCATCAAAGCCATTGGCCAGCTTCTCCTCTATGCTTTTCTGTACTTTCATAACTCACTTACTCCGGACTTTAAGCATCAATGCACCGACCTGTTGTTTAACCAGTCTACTACAGTACGCCGCGGAACCCCGAAGCCCTTGACACAAAAGCCCCAAAGCGACACATTCCCCTGCCAGCAACCAACCCCCAGATACCCATGCACCTGTACATCGCTGAAAAGCCAAGCCTGGCCCGAGCCATCGCCGCCGCACTTCCCGGCCCCCACGAAAAAGGCCAGGGCTGGATACGGTGCGGTAAAGGGCCGGATGCTGCCACGGTAAGCTGGTGCATTGGCCACCTGCTGGAGCCCGCCGAGCCGGCCCGCTACAACCCGGCCTGGAAGAAATGGCGCATCGAAGACCTGCCCATGTTCCCGGAGCCCTGGCAACTGGTGCCGAAAGACAGCGTGCGCCTGCAATTCAAAGTGCTTGAAGCCCTGGTCCGAAAGGCCGACCTGATTACCCACGCCGGCGACCCCGACCGTGAAGGCCAGCTACTGGTCGACGAAGTCCTGCGCTACCTCGGGACCAAGGCACCGGTGAAACGGGTGCTGATTAACGACCTCACCCCCAAGGCGGTAGCCCGCGCCATCCAAAACCCCAGAGACAACCGGGAATTCCGTCCACTGTCCCATTCTGCGCTGGCGAGACAACGGGCCGACTGGCTCTACGGCATCAATCTCACCCGATTCTATACCCTCAGCTATCAAACCCAGGGTGAACAGGGTGTCTACTCCGTGGGCCGGGTGCAAACACCGGTGCTTGGCCTGGTAGTGGATCGCGACAACACCATCGAACACTTCCAGCCCAGGCCCTGGTACCGGGTCGAAGCCACCTTCCAGGCCAGCGAGCCGGAGGCCGACCAGCGACCGTTCATTGCTCGCTGGTTACCCGGTGACGAATTTCAGGATCATCTGGATGAAGAAAACCGGTTGCTGGACAAGTCGGTAGCCGAGCAGATTGTCTCCGCCATCAGCGGCCGACCCGGCAGAATTGATGAAGCCCGGTTTCGCGATCGCCCGGAACCGCCGCCGTTACCTCTGTCGCTGTCTGCACTCCAGATAGAGGCTGGACGACTATACCGGATGGGCGCGAAAGACGTGCTCGACACCGCCCAAAACCTGTACGAACGCCATCAACTGATTACCTACCCAAGGTCAGACAGCCGCTACCTGCCAGAGGAGCATTTCAGCCAACGGGAGGCGGTGATTCGTGCCATCGCCCGTGTCGCCCCGGATTTGTCCGGATTCTGCGAGAAAACCGGGACAGAACGCCGTTCTGCCGCCTGGAATGACCAAAAAGTGGATGCTCACCACGCAATCATTCCCACAGTGCGGCCCGCACCAAACGGCAAGCTGTCTTCGGCCGAACAGAAAATCTACGATCTGATCAGCCGATTTTATCTGATGCAGTTTGCACCGGATGCCGTGCACCGGGAAGGCCGGCTAACGGTCGCTGTTCAGGAACATCGCTTTCGCGCCACCGAGACGGCCATCGTCGAGCCAGGCTGGAAAACGCTGGAAATCCGCAAGCGGGAACCCGGGCAGGAGCCTGAAAAAGCACCATTGCCCAGACTGGACAAAGATGAACCGGTGCTTTGCAGTGGGGCCCTGGCCAGCGAGCGCAAAACCCAGCCTCCGCAACACTTCACCGATGCCACACTGCTATCGGCCATGACCAATATTGCCCGCTTTGTCGCTGACAACGAGCTGAGAAAAACACTGCGGGAAACCGATGGCCTTGGCACCGAAGCGACTCGCGCAGCCATTATCGATACGCTGTTCCGCCGCGATTACCTGGTCCGGGAAAAACGCTTTATCCGCGCCACCGACAAGGGGAAATCCCTGATCGCGGCGCTACCGGAATCGATTCGTACGCCAGATCGCACCGCTGTCTGGGAGGCCACTCTCGAGGGCGTTCGCCGGGGCGAAGAGGACCCAAGAGCGTTTCTGGAATCCCTCAAAGATGAAATCCGCGGATTCATGGCGCAAGCGCCCGCTGCGGGTTTGGCGAATACAGAGACACCAGGCACCGCCATTCACTGCCCGAAATGCCGGGCGCCGATGGTTGAACGGGAGGGCAAGTTCGGCGCTTTTTTTGCCTGCACCCGGTACCCCGCCTGCAAGGGCACCCGCCCCCTGGAGGACCATCAACCCGAGGACGGAACCAGCCAGAAACCGGTACCCTGCCCCCACTGTTTCTCGCCCCTGGTGCGGCGCAAAAGCAAAAAAGGCTGGTTCTGGGGCTGCAGCAATTTCCCCGGCTGCCGACAAACAGTTGGTGATCACAACGGCCGGCCAGCGGTGGACTTACGGAATTCTACATAACGATACTGAACGGGAACTCATTTTTTGGGATAATCCCCGACATTGCAGGGTCTGACCAAGGGCTCTGCGCTACGGTATATAAACCAGGCAACACGATCGAGGGCCAGGCTTAATGCGCATTGCTCTGCTGGAAGACGAACACGAACAGGCGCAGCACATCCAGTCCATCCTTTCAGAGAAAGGACATCACTGTGACAGCTTTCCGACCGGCCAATCGTTTCTCGGTGCCGTTTTGCACCGCAGTTATGATCTGATCATTCTGGACTGGCAGATCCCGGACATGACCGGAATTGAGGTACTCGAGAACATCCGGGCACAGCTGAAATGGCCTGTGCCGGCCGTTTTCCTGACCCAGCGTGACAGTGAAACCGACATCGTTCGTGCCCTGGATGCCGGCGCCGACGACTATATCGCCAAACCGGCACGAGCGGCTGAACTGGTCGCGCGCATCAATGCACTGGCCCGCCGCAGCAACCCGGAAATCGAAAAGGAGGTTCTGGTCTACGGGCCCTTCGAGATCAACACCAACCAACGCATAATTCTCCTGCACGGGGAGCCACTGACGCTCACCGACAAGGACTTCGACCTGACCCTGTTCCTGTTCCAGAACCAGGGCCGCCTGCTCACCCGCGAAATGCTGCTGGAGCGGGTGTGGGGATTGACCAGGGACATCAATACCCGCACGGTGGATACGCATATGAGCCGCCTTCGCAGAAGGCTCGGGCTCAACCCTGAAAACGGATTTCGCATCAAGACCATCTACCAGCGAGGCTATCGGCTCGAAGCCATCAAGCCCGGTGACGCAAACGAAATTCGGAACGATGACACTGCAAATGCCTGACGCTCTGAGCAAGCACCTGAAAACCCTGGCCTTCCTTGCACTGGCGTTCATGGTGCCAGCGACCACGGTCGCGGAGCTGTCAATCACACGGGGTTCTGCAGTATCCGGCAGCCAACAACGGGACAATGCCCCGGAGTGGGTTTATACCTTACGCCAGGGTGATACGGTTGCGAGCATAACCCAGACGCTGCTTTCCCA
The DNA here is from genome assembly GCF_030541085.1 of Marinobacter sp. ST-43. NCBI lineage: Bacteria > Pseudomonadati > Pseudomonadota > Gammaproteobacteria > Pseudomonadales > Marinobacteraceae > Marinobacter > Marinobacter sp. ST-43. The sequence goes on along the minus strand of NZ_JASSVO010000015.1, from coordinate 28,528 downwards.
GCAGACCACACAGCAACGACTGCTGGAGCATAATGGCCTGGCCAGCAACGCCAAACTCGGCGCCGGGGACACCCTGCGCATTCCCGTAAACTGGCTGAAACGTCAGCCCGAACCGGCCCGGGTGATTGCGGTCACCGGCAACGTGCAACAGATCTCCGGAATGGATGGGCGAAAACTCCCTCTGTCCGAAGATTCGATTGTCCGGGTTGGCGACGAAATTCTCTCCGGTGCGGGATCGGCAACCATTGAACTGGCCGACGGCTCGGAACTTCGGATCTCCCCCAACTCCCGCCTCATGTTCAATCGACTAACCCAATATGGCAAATCCGGCATGGTCGACACCCGGCTTCGCCTGCAACGAGGTGAGATTCACACCCGGGTTCGCCCGGTCATTGAAGGCGGGGCCCGCTTCGAAATCGAGACGCCATCCGCTGTCGCCGCCGTCCGGGGTACGGTGTTTACCATGCAAGCCAGCAGCAACGGCAGCAGCGTGCAGGTAACCGAAGGCGTGGTGGACTTCGGCCAGCCAGGCAACACCCGTCGCATTCCAGCTGGCTATGGCGCGAGCGTCTCCACCGCCAACGGAGGCGCCCTGAATATTCGACAGCTTCCGCCGGCGCCAACCATTAACCCTTTGCCATCGGTACTCACGCAGCTTCCGGCCGAACTGACCTGGCAGGCAGGCGGTTACCCGGCCTACCGGCTGGACATTTTTGACCAGGCATCCGGCACCTGGGTGCAGAGCCGGGATATAGCCGGAACCCGTTTTGACATCGCCCAACTCGACAACGGCCGCTACGAAATCCAACTCGCCGCGGTTGATCAGCGTGGTATCGCCGGAATGCCCGGCACCGCCGAACTTGAGGTAGACCTACAGGCTAGAAAGCCCGATCTCACCGCCCCGGCCGATGGCGAGAGCGTGAATGACGACATGCCGGAGTTCCGCTGGCAGCTCAATGGTGCCAACGAAGTTGCCCGGGTGGAGATCGCTGAGGATGACAGTTTCAGGCAGTTGGTAACAACCAGCGAGTGGGCGCCAGAAAGCCGTGCTCTTCCGTCGCGCCCACTGAGCCCCGGTCAGTATTACTGGCGTGTCGTCACAGAAGCGGGAGGCAGCTCTGTTGCTACCTCCGAGCCACGCAAGATTGTTGTTAATGGCACGCTGCCGCCGGTCCGGATTATCAGCGTGAACTATCTGGACAGCCAGGTTCGGGTTTTCTGGGAAAACATCGACACCGCCACGGATTACCGCCTGCAACTGGCTGAAGAGCCGGCATTTCGCAATATCATCAAGGAAGCCGATATTGCCGATACCACAGCGGCCTTGCGCCTGATTCCCGGAAGAAGGTATTTTGTCCGCGTCAAAGCGCTTTCTGACGGCCCCCTAGCCAGTCGCTGGGGCCCGGGCAGGGAGCTGTATCTCGACTAACCTTCAACGACAAAAAGGCCGATGCGAAGGGACTGGTTACCGATAACAACAACACCGTGGTCCTTGGGCCTGCTACTCGTCACCACCCTGCTACTGATTCAGGCGACTGAGCTGCCGAGTCGAATCAACGACTGGATGTATGACAGGGCGATCACAACCTGGCCAGCGCCCGTGGATGATTCCGTGGCTATGATTGCCATTGATGAGTTCAGCCTGGAACAGGTTGGCCGATGGCCCTGGGACCGAAGTCTTCATGCCTCGCTGATCGACACCTTGCGGCAAGCCGGCGCAGAAACCATTGTGCTCGACATCCTGTTTCCGGAAGCCGGGCCGGGCGATGAGGAACTGGCTAGCGCCATGGCCCGCCATGGCAACGTTGTTCTGCCAGCCTATCTTACCGCTCCAACCCGGGAGCGGCTGATCAGTGAACAACTCCCCACACCCAGCCTGGCACGTGCCGCAGGGGCGATCGGGCATGCCCATATCGAGCTGGATACAGACGGCGTCGCCCGCGGGCTCTATCTATACAATGGCCTTGCCGGGCGGTTATGGCCGACCCTGTCACTGGCCGCGCACCTGCCAATGCCGGCACAGACACAGGCGCAATTGCCCAACTACATCAATGTCCGGGAGGATTATCGGCTGGTGCCCCTGGCAGGCGGGGCCGGCACCTTACCCACCTACTCCTACGCGAGCGTGCTGAGCCACCCGCCCTCACCGCAGGAGTTTGCCGGCAAAACCGTCCTGGTCGGCGCTACCGCTGCGGGGTTTGGCGACATACTGCCCACGCCGTTTTCCGGTCTGAGCCGGCCAATGTCCGGGGTGGAATTCCATGCCAATGTCTATTCCGCGAGCAAGCAGAATATACTGATCGTGCCGGCGGAGCCCTGGGCAGCACCCGCACTGAACCTGCTCGTACTGTTGTTGCTAGCTCTGCTTTTGCCTCGCCTGCGCCCTGCTGCCACCTTGCTGGCATGTGCGACCATTGCCGCAGGGCTGGTAGCCGGTTACGTGTTGCTGCTGATAGGGGCCCGGGTTCAGCTGTCAGTAGCGAACGCCCTGATTCTGCCGATGGCCGCGATGCCCATTGCCAGCGCACTCCGGCTTGCCATGACCAATCGCTTTCTCAACCGGCAACTGGACGAGATGACCAAAACGCCTCGGCTATCCCTGCCTGAACCTTCGAACCGGCATCCTCACCAGCTGCTGATGCACTTGCGTGCGCTGTTCCACCCACCCGGATGGCTGCTGGCCGCAGAGGATGACCTGCTGGAAGTACAGGAAATGACCCTTGCCCAGGCCCCGCCCACGGAAACGCCAGGACGGTGGGAACACCAGCAGAACCAAAGCTGGATAACGCTGATTCGTGGCGGCACCAGCTACCTGCTCGGCCTGACTCTGCCGAACGATCTCAGTCGGGAGGTCATCCAGCGCTATCTGAACCAGCTGGAGCTGGAACCCCATACAGACAGTGAAAGCCAGAAGGGCCCCCGGGAAAACATTTCGGCCCGGATCGAGAAAGTGCGCATTGCCACCCAGAAGCTTGCTGAAATGCAGGCGTTTATTCGCCACAGTTTCGAGCACATGCCCGATGGCATCATCGTGACCGATGAATTAGGGGTTATACGGTTTACCAACCGCCACATTGAAGACTGGTTTTGCGAGCCTATGCCGAGTCTCAGTGGCATGCCCCTGGCCACCCTACTCGATGGCCACGACCCCCGGGACTTACCGCCCTGGTTCGAAACCATTTCAGAGGCGCTGACCCTGAGACAAAGCCGAACCGTAGACCTGACATTGAACGGTAAAGATTTTCTCATCCACCTGGCACCTTTTGCCCTGCAAAACAGTCGCCAGTTTGGCATTATTGCCAACATCTCAGACATCTCCGAACTCCGGGAGCAGCAACGGCAGCATCGTGAGGCGATCGACTTCATCTCACACGATGTTCGCTCACCTCTGGTCTCTCAGTTGGCCCTGATTGAACAACTGAAACGGGATCCCAGCCATATTGACGCCAACCAACTCGACCAGTTGGGGCGGCTGGCACGGCGTAGCTATCATCTGGCCGAAGAGTTTGTGCAGCTGGCTCGCGCCGAGCAACTGACCGAAACCCGGTTCTACGAATGCGAATTTCTGGCGATTGTTGAGAACGCTCGGGACAGTGTGTGCGAGCAGGCCCAGGAAAAAGGCATTTCGATCGTGCTGAACGGTACCGAAGATCTGTGGCTGAAAGGCAACGCCGAACTTCTGGAACGGGCCGTCATCAATCTTTTGACCAACGCCGTGCAATACAGCCCCCCGGACTCCGCAGTCAGCGTTCACGTCTATCAGGCAGCGCATCTGGCCTGTCTGGCCATATCGGACGAGGGCTATGGCATTGATCCGGAGGAGCTGCCCTTACTGTTCGACCGCTATCATCGACAGAAGCGCAGCGAGATAGCCGGAGCGCATGGGACCGGCCTGGGGCTTTCATTCGTTAAAACGGTGGTGGAAAAACACCGAGGCGAGATCAGCGTAGACTCACGGCCGGGCGAAGGCACCACTTTCACCCTGAAGCTACCAATCGCAGACCCGATGTTCTGAACCGGCATGCCTGCTCAGGACTGGATGGTCTTGCTGACCGGCTCAGAAGGCTCACTCAGAAGACCGGCAGTGTCCTGAACCTGAATCGTGAAATACCAGGTACCAGCGTCAAGGTTATCGACCACATAGGACATCTCTGCCTCACCACTGGCGCCATCTACGGTGATCTCTCTGGACAGATCATCAGCATCCTGCCCGTAACGAATCACGTATCTGTCCAGCTCTCCCATCGCGATCGACTCACCGTTTACACGAGTCATAGGCGCAGACCAGCTCAATACAGCAGAGCGCTCTGCAACCGGCTGAGCACTGCCAACACTACTTCCGGTATCGGTTAGGCTGCCAGATTGAGTGGCGGATTCACTACCGCCGGAACCACCGCCGCCGCAACCCGCGAGCACCATCCCTACCAACAACGCGGCAATCCATGCCTTTGACATATAAATGACGCGTTTCAAGGTTATTCACCACCATATTTCCGTCGATTTTGTGAAATTCTATAAAATCGGCGCGAATGATGATGCGATAAACGTCATTTTTAAAGATAAAAAATCGTCATTTTCCCGTCACCATAATGCAAGACGGAAATCGGAATTAATTGAGGGGACACCCGGTACATCGCAGAGAAGCGGAAACAAAAAAGGCAGACCAGTAAAACTGGCCTGCCTTGCAAGAAACAGGGTCAGAATAAAACACTGGCCCCGGAAATGAGAAAAGCCAGCAAAAGCTGGCTTTTCTGGATTGGTAGCGGGGGCTGGATGGTTATGAGACTGATGATTTAGACCCACTTTTTTTGGGCAGAAATGCTGTTATTTGTCTTAAATTGATGTGTGATCTAGAATTTTGGGTAAAAGGGGGAGTGGAGACTAAGTACAATAATGCCAAGTAACGACAAGCAGAAATGGCACGGGGCTGATCAATCAGACAACGATGACTTGACCTTAAGGCATCCAGGCCCTCACCTTCAAGCCATCCGTTCCTGGGCTGAACAAAACAACGTCTCGGACATCTTCAACGCCATAGCGCTCACCTTTGGCTTCACTGAAAACTTCACGATCATCGGAAACCTGTATCGCGAACTCTCTAACCCGGACTCAAAGGCCATTCTGCATCAGTGGGCTGACAATCCCTACATCAGCCACCTAAACAGGCTTCTTTTCTCATTAAACCAAGATAAAGACTTTGCCAATAACTATTCCGGTCTTCACCAGGGCGTATCAAGAGGCAACACGAAAACCATTCTGCGGTCGGCAGGAGCAGATCTGAAAAACGAGCATTTTCTGCTCGAACTGGTTATCCAACCACAGCCCCCTTCCGACAATAAACTACTCGACCGATTACGAAGAACTCTAAAAATATGGCTGATCGTACAGGCACTGGAAAGAACCGCAGAGCATAACTGCCCACACGATAACCAGATTCAGCAGGTCGCCAGCACACTCTGCCTCCCCGGAGAGAACAGCAAATGGACACTTATTGACAACATTCTTGAAATGTCATTGAAAGCCTGCCCGTCAGACCACTACTCCTACTCCCAATTCAACCTGGCCATCCGACACGCCGCATCTCAGCTAATCGCCAGATACTCAGGGCCAGAAACCCGTAAAGAGCTGCTGCTTCTTAGGGCCATCCAACGGGTTGCAGAGGGCCAACTCAACCCCACCAGAGCTCAAAAAACAGAGACCGCTTTTCAGACTTCCTTTACGAACCTACTCCAAGCAACAGAGGGCGCATTGGATCTGAGCAGCTCGGCAGGCGGGCCTCAACTTCTTGCCTATTCAGACAGCGAAACAGACTCTGCCGATGAAGAAGCCCTGCATCAACTGCTGCTGTTCGGCGTCGACCCGGAAGAAACACCAGAACAGCAGAAACTCTCGGGTCAAAGCATACTGATGCAGACGGCAGAACTGTCAAACTATCTTCCCTGGTCCTGGGAAAAACCACTTCCCCCAGAAGCCGATCAACTCGATCAGTGGATTAACTGCACTCTGGCTGAGGACCGCCCTGAAGAAAAACTGGGGGCCGCGTTAGTCTGGCTGGCCGTTCATCTTGAACGCTCCCTGGAGTTCATACAGGAAATTGAAATAACGGATGACTTACGCGATGAATGGAGCATTTCCCAGGACCTAGTAACAGCCCACAGGGAACGACCAAGGCGACACCGCTCTTGGCTTCCAGATGCCGAAGCCCAACCTCTGATTGAAGCGTTCCAAGACAATCTCCGCGTCACCCTGCCAGAGCAGATACAGAACATTCTCCGAGAGGCTACCCATGTTTTCCCGGACACGTCCACTCTGCGGCAACTATGGGGACGGGCCAGCCCACACGCCCTAACAACCTGGTTCAGGCAACACGCAAAACGGCACTTCCCGAGACTCACCAGCGCCAAACTCGCTAACGCACAGTCCCAACGTGTTTTCGATCAGTCGGGCGATCATTCATTGGCCCGCTTACTTTCTGCCCACCCTCGTGCGGCGTTACCTGCAGCTTGTGGGTACGCCAACTGGAGCATCGCTCAAGTCCAAAACGGATTTGAGCTTCCGTTGCAAAATCCCGCATTAGGCGATGAGAGAACCAATCTTCTCGGGAGCCTCCTTACGCCACTCGAGTCCATTTTGGTCGATGGCATTCGGAAAGCCACCCAAGCACTGCTGGAAAGCTCACAAGGCGACCCCATCACTTTCCACAACCATCTGGTCCAATACACTGTCACGGCACTGAATGCCGCAACCGGTTGCCGTAACCTGTCAGAGCCTTTCGAGTCGATCGCCCACTTCTGTGATCACCCCCCGGCCGTCTTTATCAATGATAAATCCGACGACGGCCTTCACTGCGGACGAATGGTTCCACTTGCAGATGGCGCAAAAGGGCTATTGGAGGACTATCTCGAGCACCTTCGCCGGTTCAAGTCGAGCCTTTCAGATCAACACAAGGACCTTGCGCATCGTATCCAACAGGTTCTGGAAGGAAACTCCGACACCCTGCCCCTGTTCTTCCTGCTCGATAGCCATGGTGCCTGGCATCCCTTAAACGATTTAGCTGTCCCAGGGACGGAACTCTTCTCGTGGCCTCTTCCAAAGAACTTGTTTCGGCACAGGTTTGCCCAGCAGCTGGCTCGAATCGACGTTCACCCCGAAGTGATAGACGGCTGGATGGGCCATGGGGAGCGGGGAACAACCTCCTACAGTGATCATTCAGCGAGGTGCTGGCGAGAAGACCATGAACGTTACAAGGAAGCTCTGGACGACTGCTTTGACCGGCTAGGTTTTATGGTGACACTACCCAAAGCCAGCTACGGCATCACTGCATTTGAAGCCAAACAACCCGCTGATACTTACCGGGAGCCTGATTGTTTTGGCCAGGCACGGCGACACACGGAACGGCTCAGAGCTCGTGATCTGGCACGCTCTGCAGCCCGGAAAGAATTGGACTTGGCGCTAGATGCCAGGCCAGCAAGCGATGAGCACGAACTCAATCAAAGCCATATTGATCGTTTGGCAAAAAGAATGATCACCCGCGAAAACGGGATGCCGCACCCTCAGGCGGCTGTTCGGATGGAAGTATTGGTCCAATGGCTGGAGGAACACAGTCCCCATACACGACAATTCATACGACACAGGACATTGAGGCTAGGCTCCGAACGCTCACTGGTCAGAGACACTTGCCCCAGAGCGCTTCAAACCATGCCTAATCTTGAACAGTGGGTGCAGGACACCAAGCAGGCTATTCGGCAAGCCCGATTTTCAAAATCCGATAGTCTGGCGCTGGCCACTGCATTCGTTGCGATTGAAAAGCGCATATCCTATCTCAGACTGCTGGAAGATCTGGTTCAAGGGCAAAACTTCCGGGTAATACAACACAAGCAACGCGTGTACCTGGAGTACTCGGAATTCCTGGAGCCTAATAATTACAATCAACCGGTTCAACGGCATCAGATCGACCACACCACCGGACGACTGTTGGCAAAAGGACTCGGAATCAAAGACAGCAAGAATCTCGACACAGCGCCCTGTCCGAAGTCGTTACAATCACTGGCCAACATACTGGCAGCAACCAGAGATCTTGATGACAATAAACGAAAAGATCAGTCGGTGGGCACCCTTTTAAAAGAACTGAGCCGGTTAATTGAGCAGGCGAATCTGATTGACCTGCCGGGTATGGTGGCAGGCGCTCTCAGTAATAGAAACCCTCCTACCAGCCTGTGCTTGTACGATTATTTTCGCCTGACAGAAGGTCAGCGATATCAGCCACCGGAATCCGCTCCAGAGCATAGCCTACCAGAAACTGAAAATTTACCCCCAATTCCAGCATCAGCCTCTGGTACTTATCCCGAACCTTTTTACGACTCAGCGAAAGCTTTTCTTGGAGGGCTGCAGGACATCCTGAACCAATACACAAAAGCCAAGTCACGAGAGATCGCCAAACAGATCGAACAGCATTGCCGGGTCCATACTCACTCTGTAAGCAGTGCCATTTTGCTACTTGGCTACTGGGTCGCACACCGAATCCGAAAAGGTAAAGGCCGAGCTAACCACGCGCACAAAGCCTACGCAACTGGGTCTATCAAACGGTACTTAGGTGAACTGTCTGGCCCATTTCGTGGTTTCGCCTACAAGGCGGATTTGCTGTTGATGGCCGAGGAGGACGTCACTGAGCTTTGCGCCAAAATGCTGTCTTACTGCGCTGAGAAACTGAAAGACCTGGCGTATTTTTCGGCACGTCTTATTGAATTCTTCGACTGGGCGAGTGAGCGCGGGGTGTCTTCTCCCGACTGGGACGAACTTGATTTAGGCAATGCCCGACGCTCGGTTCGTCCAAGGTTATTTTCAGAGAACGAGTACCTCCAGGCCCTCCAACTGCTACTGCGCCCTGACACCGAGGATATCGAACGGGGTATGCAAGCCGCCTTTGTACTTCTGTTAGGCTTCCGCTTCGGACTCAGAGCCCAGGAAGCGATTGGCCTGCTCCGCTCAGACTGGTGCGAATCCGCTGGGTTGACCTGGGTACTGGTTCAAAGCAACTCCATACGCGGCCTGAAAAGCAGCGTCCACAGCCGGCGGGCTGTACCGCTGGTATTTCAACTGAGTGCTGTCGAGCGGTCACTGGTTACATCAATACTGACACAATATACGACCAGGCTGGGTAACGCCGACAATAAGCCGATCCTTGCCGACAAAGAGGGTAACCTCACGCCGTTTGCGGGATCCATTCCATCGGATATTGCCCGGACGCTTAAATTGGTGACCGGAAACACCCGCATGAGCCTGCACCAGGCCCGCCACGGATTCTGTAATGTGCTGAACAGCGCCTTGTTTGAGATAGGCACACCGCTTGCGCAAAAACTCACTGAATCGGTCGATAGGGAGAGCCTCCGAAACATACTGCTCGGCAACCACGGGCTGCCGTCAAGACGCGGCTCTATGGCGATCGCCCGGGCGCTCGGGCACCACTCGCCTCGAACGCAATTTCGCTCCTATAACCGCATGATGACAGAGTGGGCAGACAGGCTCACTCCGGTAACCACCCACTACGCCGGCACGATTTCAAAGGCCCTCCAGATTGATCGTTGGCCTGTAAAATCCGCCAGTGAAGTCGAGAGTGCGGCTCCCACCATTTTTGCACAGCGAACCAGACTCACGCCCCTTATTGTGATGGAAGCTCTGAGACTGATGGCGCTTGGGTACGCGGCTCACGGAATCGAACCGATGCTTCGCCTGCCACCGGGAGAACTCGCCGATGTGGAAATTCTGGTTGACCGGATAAATGCGGGGTTGCGGTTCAAAGTCTATGACCCGAAACAAATGAAGAAGGCATTCGTGTATGGCACCAAATTGCCGAAGTATTTACTGAAGTCGCGCTCGGATGCCGTTTGGCCCAGATTGCTGAATATGTGCGACGAGCTGCACAACTTTGAGGAACTGGATACTGACCGACCGCTACCTTCTCTCGCCCAGGCCTCGAATCTCGTTGGTAGAAATGGCCACTTGTTAATGAACGAGGTCGAAGATGCTCATCTGATGCGGCTTCTGGTGGACGCGTTCAAAATCCCCGAGAATTCGTACAAAGTCGTCATAAAAAGCAAGCCCGATTATGCTCCACGAGCTCATAGAGTGGTTCTAGCAGGTGAATTTCTGCCGGTTGCCGCCTCGCTGCAATTGGATACCTTCAACGAGGACTACGATAAAAGGTATACAAGGGCGCGCTCTTACGCAGGATTAGTACTCACCAACCCTATCGTTACCCAAATCCATGATCGCCTGGAGTTAGTACTACTTTACATCGCAATTGCATCAGCCTACTGCCCTAAACCCGCACCACTGTCACCGTTACCCGCCTATCCTAACTGAAGGTCGAAGCTCGCCGCAGGGTCCACCGCCACTTCAGCTAGTTCAAGAAGAGTCAATACCGCTTTTTGCTTTCTGGCATCTTGCTGGCTCACCACTTGAAACTTCACCAGACTTCGATTCGCATAGGCTCTGGCGAAAACACGAAGAAAATCCAGATCGTGGCACAAAATCTCAGTTCTTCCCTCGAGTTCCGGGGTGTCATCATGGTTAGCGCCGGATGTTACCCACAGAGTCACTGTACTTTTTTGCTCGTCGAACCCTAACGGCCTACCAGCTGCCCGCACAGTGCCAAGAGCTTTTTGTTCTACGGTCAAAGACGGCATGACTCCTTGTATTGTTGCCCCGCTGAGATCTTCAAAGCCAAACCTCACCATGACGCCCTGCTTGATAGAGCGGCTCGCAAATTTTGCCGCTATCCCCCGGCTAAGGGTTCCAAGAAACTCTTGTTCCTTTTTGGAAAGAATTGACTCATCTTCCGGTTCGCCCAATATCCCCTGTGGGATCAAATCCCTAAATACCAATCGAGCGGCAGCCCTGAATACTTCCACCTCCGAAGCCGTAGCCCCAGGTCCTACCAGCCTCACAACGTAAGTTGCCGGGAATTCGACATTGTGCGCAGGTTCAATCCTGAGACGCCACTCTACAGAAATCGCCGCCAATTTCTTCAAATCTTGAAAATCATTAAGAGCTGAAACGACGGCGTCCTTTAGCTGTTTCTGGGCGGGCAGGACAATTGAAGAATCTTCCTCAAACTCAAGCACCCCGCCGGAATTAACGACGTGCGGTGCACTTGCCGGGTGTAAAACGACGATAGTACCGTCGAACGATTCGGATCCTTCATCAATACCCATAAGATTTTATTCCCCCGAACTTTCCCATGTGTGTTTCTCGCTAGCGCACGTAAACGATATAGCGCTCATTGACCCTCGACTAAGCTTTCACCGGATTCTTGTCCGGTTAACCAGACTTTCGACTTCTGCCGCATGGCTTTGGGGTGAGGTTATTGCCGACCTACACCAGCTCGGTTGATCAATGCTCAATCATTCTTTTACCACGCCCCAGGCTCGAATTGGGCGGGCAGCTCTGAACGATGGCAATGTCGGGTCATTTAGGCGACACCCATGATCTGCCAAGACAAAACACGGGCATCACCAATTCATATTTTCCAGAGAAAAAAGACCAGATGGCGCCGGAAAAGTGTGTTTTTTGCGTACTATTCAGCATGCAGAAAGAAAGTCAGGCAGGTGAGACAACTTTTTAGTATGGCTTTTGATCATGTCGGTGATCCTAGCCGAGCCGGCCGCACTGATTAGCGGCTTGGCACTCAGATCACATGTCAGGCTCTGGCGGGAAATCCACGAATTATCCGAGTCCTCCGAATCAAACTGACACCACCAAAATCAGTCTTGAAGTGACTCTCAAGCCAATCACGTGTCTGACACCTCGACGTTCTGAGAGTCGGTAAGAAAATCGATCAATACGGACGGCAATCTTCCGCAGTTGCAGTTGACGGCTTGATTGAGTGGTCAGGAGGCACACTGGAAGGTAAAGACAGTTTCCTTGGATGCAAGAGAGGATCCAAGAGCAATATGGCGACCGGCGACAGCCTACATCAACTGAAGTCTCCCCACGCAATTTTCTGGAGCGCAGAAGCTACTGAGGCACAACCCTCATCAGAGCCCAGCAGGTCGAAAGGTTTTTCACCATCGAGCGCCGGAACAGCGCGCTGTAGCCACTCGAACGCAAGCTCCTGGGATTCAAAAACCCGTATCGCCTGGAGAATGACATCGGCCGCTTGCTGTGTAATTTCCTGCTCCAGGCCAACTGGCACCATCTGATCCCATTCTCGAAATGCCTCTGGCATTGGGGCACTCAGGTCACACTGGGCCATCAAATCACTCAAGCTGTAGCGTTTGCGCCGTGTCATCGTCTTACCTTCTATTTCCTTTTCGGCCGCGTATCACCGAGGCCTGCATTGACCCAGTGTCTTGGCTGGAAAACCTTTCGAGTGGTTGGTATTCACCATCCCACTCCTGAGCACGTCGGTACCGGACAACCTGTTCTGAGGTGAGCTCGACAATATCATCGAACCCCGTTTCGTAACCCTCAACCATAACAGGCGTTTCCGGCGGCAGTAACTTCAAATGTTCAATCAGTTCTTCCGCTGTCATTCAAACTCCTCGGTCAAATACGACCTTGCCATATCTCTACCACGACAGGCTCATTTTTAGGTTCGTAGCGAGCGGTACAGGTGCTGGCATTAATCAGTTTCATGCTTCCCCGCCAGTATTCCCCGTAGCCCTCGTGGATATGGCCAAAGATATGCGCTTTGAGTGAGAGTTGCTGGATTCGGTGAAGCAAATCAACGCATCCGACATTCTGGCATTTGAACCCCAGGTTGACCTCATCTCCAATGCCGTGAGGCGGGCCGTGGGTGATGAGAACATCGGTGTTGTCCGGAATGCCTTGCCAATTTTCGTACAGTGGCTCACCACGCTCCAGCATGAACGCCCAATCCATGAAAGTCGGCGTCCAGGGGGATCCCCAAAATCGTATGCCTTCAATCTCGACCCCGCTGTTTTCCAGGTATATGGCGTTGGTCAAAGCCTGCCTGGCCAGATCTGGCGTCTCCTGAAAGGCCCAGTCGTGGTTGCCTGCAATCACAATCTTATGGCGATGCGGCAGCGTTCCGAGCCAGTCATTGAGCTCTTCGATATTCTCTAATGTGCCTTGGCCCAGACTATCGCCGGCATGAACAAGCACATCGCCATCGGGAATCTCCGGAATACGACGGTGCATGCTGTGGGTATCTGAGATACAGACCAGCTTCATCCTGTGCACTCCTGTGGCGTTAACAATTCTGGCTCCAGGCGCCAATCCATATAAGGAAGCAATTGGACCATGTTGCGCGCATCGCCCACAGCGCAACCGACCTCAATAATTTCCATATTGTGGACACTTTGTGGCTCGCCCTCCGGGTTTAACCGGGAATCCCAGCAGGTGGCCTCGAGATCTACGGTCAGCAGTTTGTCGTTATTCATGTCGCAGCACCTTTGTCACTCTATCCAACACTTGGTGAACCGGCATCAACGGCACCTGACCGGTTTTTGCCAGAGTATCAATCCAGAGCTGATTGCCCTTCTGAACCATCTCGTCAGTTCCAATGTGACCTGACACCACGGCCGAGATGCCCGAAATGGCGTGATCCGCCCCCTGCGCCCGACTCCAGAGCCAGGTACACTCAATGGCAAAACGCTCTGAGAAGGGGCTGTCCTGAACGGTGCACCAGTCGTCGAATGGGCTTTGGGCATGTATCAACCCGAGTTGGCCGTTCTCGCATTCCAACGTAATGGTGAGTGGCAACTGGTAACGACAGCGGGTTGCCAAGCTCTTATAGGAAACCTCATCCAGGCTCGCGGCCCAGTCACCGCCCATTCCCCGATGCTTGTAGCGGCTTCTGATATCTTCAGCGCCAGCGATAAACATCAACTCATGGTTGCCCATCACGCTGTGTACCCAGTCCGTTGTCAGCACCCACTCCAGAAGAGCCCGCGAATCGGGTCCGCGATCAATGGTGTCTCCCAGCAGAAACAGGCGATCAACCACTTTGTTGAAACCAGCATCCGACAACGCGGCCTGCAGAGCCTTAAACTCGCCGTGAAGGTCACCACAGACCCAATCCACTCCGGTCGGATTGGCGGCAAAAAATCGGTGCGGGGTCAGTCGCATGCTCATCAACAAATACCACATGTAGGCAGATTGCCTTTTATCAACAACAACATATGGCTATAGGCTAGCAATGCCGATCAAAAAACACCAGCGTTGATACGAGCCCGGAAATCTCAGGGAGAAAGCCCTGGAGTAGTTCAGCTACTCCAGGCCTCTGCCCTCAACCAGTTCCGCATGGCTTCCCCACGTTTTAACTGGCCAGACCGCTCCCACTCCCAAACCCAGGCGATGATGTGGTCAAAGTCCACCACATCATTGATATCGGTAGGCTGGACGTTGGGCACTATCCGATTGTTCTGTTCAATGTGATGGTAAAGCAGGTCAAACACGGCGCGTTCGTAGCTGGCGCACCTAGACAATGTCACCGGTAGCCCTGACAGCGCCAGAAACTCCGATATATCTACAATCTCTCGTTCTCCGAACAACAAAGAGGTATCCGGGTGGTTATGACCGGCGATAGCCCAGACATCGGGTGCCCCCATGTTGTGCCAGAAAGGTTTTAAGCGCCCCGGGTGAAGAGTACAGAGTGCCGTCAGGCCGGTAATGTATGGAGCCGGCATTGTTATCGTTCTACCATGGCGGGTTACCCTGCCCGCTTTGCATCAAAGTAGCGTCGAGTTTCCATAAGATGCTTCAGGGAGCCTTGCGCCATAAAGTCCAGGGCGGACGTCCCGGAAAAAGGAGCTTCACTGGTTTCCAGGCGAATTCGGCGATTAGCACGTTCAGCCGTCGGGTACATGATTCTCAAGGATTTGTAGATACCCAGAATGTAGCTGATCCGCTCCATGGTATCCCGAGAGAGATTTAAGTGAGGCAACGCCTGATACTTGGTCAGCGTGCTCTGGGACACACCGCCAAGCATCTGCATCATTTCTTCCTCTGTGCAGCCCCACTCACGGCAGATACCAAAGAATCCTTTGAGAGCCAAATGCCCTATGGCTTTTTCGTCATCGAGGGTCATTATGTTCGTCCGTTCTTGGGCTGCTCTCGATCTTCCATAAAGTCTTCACTGACGCCTTCAGAGTCGAAATACTCGTCCCAAACCGGGTCGGTCGGCCGATCATAGCGCTTAACCGAACCTTTAAGGCGTTCCAGAGGTGTAAGCTCCTGAGGCAACGGCTCTGCCAACTCATCGGCATGGGCGGTGTGGGGATTGAGGCCTTCTAGGAGCTCTTTTTCGGTTGGGCGTTTTATCGTCATGGTAACGCACTCCATGGTCACTAGCGGGGCAGTTCAAGGAACCATAACCCGCTTTGATCACGTGGTCGAGTCAGGGTCAAAGTGCAATTACGCAACAACCTGACGTTAGTTTATGCCGTTGCCTCTTGATGGGGAGTGGAAACAATTGGTAAAAATGTTAATGAAGATTGCGGTGGTCGGCGTGATAAACCGTGATTGAGTAAATTATCGTAAAATCCAGACTACGATATTATCTGACTCCAGAATTTCATAAGGGAACTCGCACCAATGCAGTGCAGAGTTCGGAGCCGCCCCCGGATACCAATTTAGCGCCGGCTTTGTGTTGTTGATCCGAATGGAAGGTTTGAGACGTGCAATCAGACGACGAAATTCGTAATCAGCTTGCCACCGAGGTGAGTCAAGACTATCTGGCTTACATGCTGTCTCAAAACATCCAGAACAGCATTTCGAACTCACAGCCCGCCAACGAAACTCATCAGAAAAGCCAGCCCCTATCGCCAAAAGAAAGGGACATTCTCAAAGCCGGAGGAGCGAGGTTCACAGACACTGACGGCCTTACCAGCCAAGAAATAACCCGCCGCCAGATCCAGCGGCTCCAGAATGAGGTGCGAGATATCATTGAGCAAGCGCTTACTCTGGACGAGGTAGCCCAACGTCTTTCCACATCAAAGGAAGCGGTTCGCGGCCTTCTTGCGATGACACCTCCAGGGCTATACACGTTTAAGTCTCCCAGCGGTGTGTTGTTGTTTCCTCGTTGGCAATTTACAGAGGAAGCCACACTCCCCCACCTTCAGATCATTTTTCAGAACATTGGCCCGGGTGTGAACCTGCTTACCCTGAACCGGTTTATGACGGCCGAAAACGGTGATCTGCTGCTCGGCAACCGCCGCCTAAGCCCAAGGGACTGGCTCGCCTCAGGCCATGACCCTTTAGAAGTTGAGATACTCGCCAGAGATATCTCCGGGCAGGTATGATGAACACCCAGCACTAGATAACACGGAGGCACCATGAACATGACAGCAGCACTCATCGGTTATGGAAGCTTTGTCTTGTCGTTACTGGCCATTGGTGTTGTTGGGTATTGGAAGGCTGATGCGCTGGAAGCTTGTGCCCGGAGGAGATTTAAAGGCACAAGGAGCTGATGGAGGGTTCAGCGCTTCAATACCCAGGATACCGCTCCCAGAACCCATCGTCCTCCATGTAAGAATGCCACTCCCTGCACGTCCACAAATCTGACGCAACGGCCTCGATAACCTCACGAAGCTCCAATGGCTCCAGCCATCGCTGCGGAATCACACCAGTGCCGTGCATGGCCCCAAGAATGTTTCCGGTAATGGCGCCGGTAGAGTCTGAATCCCCATCGTGATTCACCGCCAGCACAATGCCCTGCTCTAAGTTCTTCGCCACCAGGGCGCAATAAACAGAAATCGCCAGCGCCTCCTCTGCTACCCAGCCTTCTCCGAGTTCCTGAATAGCAATATGATGTGGCTTCCCGGACTGGCTCAGTGCAATCGCTTTATCCAGGGCCGCCAAAGTCTCCTCGTGACCGCGCTCTGCAACCAGTAATGTTCTGGCGGCACCCAGAGCATCCAGCAGAGTTTTGTCGTTCAATAACTCAAAGATCACAACTGCCAGCACACCACCGGTAAGATAACCGCTGGGATGGCCATGGGTAAGGCCGGCGCACATGCAGCCATCTTCAAATACCCTCTCCAACCCGAAACTACCGCTGAAGGTCCGCCAGTACAGCCCTACCGGAGCCACCCGCATGACACCGCCACAACCCTTACTGTCATTGCCGGCGACCTCTGGAACGCCCGGATAATCCCGCAATGCACTCAAACACGTCATACCGGGCGCTCGCTGGCTGTGCAGGTCTCGCTGCTGAAACAACCAGCCGTCTTTCTCTACGGTTACTGCACGGCACTCATAGCCCTGAGTTGCCAGCCATCGTAAATAGGCGTTGGCAACTGTGTGGTCAAAACCCGCAATGCCTTTACTGACACCCCGCATCTGCCCTCTCAGCAGGCCTTCTGCGGTGAATAGGGTCATCTGCGTGTCGTCCGTAATCTTGCCTTTACCACCGTAGGCTTCGGCATAATCGGTTATACCTTCGGGGCCGAACCGGCGCAGGATTTCAGCGCGGGGCATGAATTCTACGGCGGCACCGAGGGCATCGCCTATGGCACCGCCGAGGAGGCAGGCGGTGTATCGCTTCTGGATTTGGCCATTCTGGTCACGTTTGGGCTGCAGATTGTGCTGATCCACGGTCAAAACTCCCTTTCATAAACGTTAATCAGCAAACCCTGCAAACCACTCACTCATCCGCCCATACCCAAATACAAAGGCAAACTTCCTGGCTCGTGTAAGGCTTACATATACCAAGGCCCGCTCTTCATTCTCTCGCTGCCGGCGGGTAACCGCATCTGCGGCGGAGTTCACCACAAAGTCCAGCGGCACAAGCCCCTGGTTGGCAGATGCCAGGAACACGCCATCAAACTCAAGCCCCTTTACCCGGTGCATGGTCGCCAGGTTCAAAGCATCATCTGGCGTCGCAGCACTCTGCCCTTCCAGAACGTGACAAAGTTGCTGCCGGCTTTCCAGTGCGGCTTTCAGTTCATTCACCTCACGGCGGGTACGAGCGATCACGCAGCAGGCTTCCGGTGTCAGACCCTTGGCTTTAATGGCGGTTAGAATAGCTTCCGCCTGCTGATCCATGGACTCGAAACAGCGCACCTCGGGTGCCGGGCCATGCATCAGCGAGTGGTAGAACTTCTGGGTGTCTTCCCCTCCGTCCAGATCATCAACTTCCACACCTTCCAGAATACTCACCGCCATCTTGCGGGTTTCATCCGTGGTTCGATAATTGATTTTAAGGCGAGCACTACGGCCCCGAATATCAATACCGCACTGGCCCAGGACAACCTTATTCTTGCCGTAGATTCTCTGGTGGCCATCACCCACGATAAACAGATCGTTTTGGCCGGGTGGTACTAAGGCGCGGATCAGCATGAATGCTTGACTACCCATGTCCTGCGCCTCATCCACGATGACAGCCGCCAGGGCAGGCCGAAGCTCTGGCTTGTTCTCGATCAGTTCACGGGCATCCCGGTAGGCGTCATCGGTTTCTTTCAGATAGTTGCTGGCAAGCAGGTGCCGGTAACGCTCGAAAACCGGCCAGATCTCCACCCGCTGCTGACGATTCAGACGAGTGCCTCGGCCGATACGGGATGCCTTTTTGTACTCATCCACATTGCTAACCGATTGAGACTGAACCACCCTCGCCCATTCCTCCTGAAAGAAGGCTATTTCAAGATCAATGCTGGCCGGCTTCTCCGAATAGGCCTGTTCCCAGAGCTTCTTCTCCTCGCGGCTATCCAGGAGCAATCCGTAATCGTAGCCCTGCTTTTTCAGGAAGTTCATCACCCAGGCATCGAGGTTCTGTACCTCAATCCGGGAAAGAGCGTCCTGGGAGCAGATTTTGTTCAGGTTTTGCTGGATATCTGCAGCGAGGTTTTTGGTAAAGGTCGTGAACAGAATCTTTCCGTCACCTTCATCAAGATGATTGGCTAACCACTTGGCCCGATGCATGGCAACCACCGTCTTACCCGTACCGGCACCACCCAGTACCCGAACCGGGCCGTTCTTCTTTCCCTCCGCCAGGCGGCGCTGGGCCGGGTGAAGGAATACCCGCCATTTCTCAATGGACTGATTGAGCACCTCCTGCAGAGCCTGCTCGTTTTCGGCCACCGTAAACAACGCGCGGGATTCGGGCCGAGTCAGTGCTGCGGTGAAGTCTTCGGTATCCACT
Source organism: Marinobacter sp. ST-43 (assembly GCF_030541085.1). NCBI lineage: Bacteria > Pseudomonadati > Pseudomonadota > Gammaproteobacteria > Pseudomonadales > Marinobacteraceae > Marinobacter > Marinobacter sp. ST-43. The sequence goes on along the minus strand of NZ_JASSVO010000015.1, from coordinate 9,426 downwards.
GTCTGCGGGGCCGCAGGAACTACTTCGTTGTAGGCCTCTTCAAAACTGGCTCCGGCCATCAGCATGAACAGGCCATCGTGAGCGTCTTTGGGAATCTGCTCGTTAATCAGAGCCGTTTCCAGATCTGCCTCGATCCTCATGGAGCGAATTACGGGAAGTGCTTCTTCCGGAACGCCGAGTTGAAGTAACTGGCGATCGCGCACGGCATCAAACAGACCGGGCTGAGCGGGCGTTTGCTGTATACCGGTTGCCTGCTCGAGCGTACTTTCCTCAACCGTAAATACCTGCAGACTACCGGTATTCGGGTTGATCTCGATCTTGCGCTTTTCCGCCCATTTATACGCCGGCTCGTGGTGATCCACGTACAGCATCAGATAAAGATCTTCCTTCTCGGCAGCGGCCAGAATGATACGTACATCCTGATTGGCACGAATGGAGCGAACCTTGTTGTCTTTGAATGCGGGCAATTTCTCATAGTTGAGGCTGGGATGGTTACGGTCCTGCTGGAACAGCATAACCGCTTTATTCGCCTGGCTTTGCTCCTTGGGGGTCAGCTCCAGCAGGCTGTCAAAGTACTTGTCAGAGAATGCAACACTCGCCATCTCAGGCTCCCGATTCCAATTCATTCATGGCAGCAACCAATTCATCAACCGAAGCGCAGACCCGCCATCCATCCGCTTCCAGGTGTGGCCTCGCCGCCACCTGATCCTCAATGTCCTCAAGCAACAAAGCAATCTTCGCATCAACAAACATCAGCTCGGCCTCACCAACCACTTCATCCAGCTCTCCGGTAACCACAGCCTCAGCCACCAACGCCTCATCAGGCCAGTTTGCCGAATGAGCGTCCAGCTCCAGGCGGAGCTCTTCCTCTAGATTTTCAAACCAGGCGGGAGCCTGCTCCCGCTTTTCAAGCTTGTTATTCTGGACCTGGATCTGCCCCCACTCGAGGCCGGCGGCTATGCCACTGTTTTTGGAGTCGGGAGTCCAGGCGTAGAACACGGGCAGGAACTGGAGGAAGTTCACGGCCGCCCAGAAGCGTTGCCACTGGTATCGGGCCTGTTCTTCGCTGCCTTTTTTCAGGGTGTAGCTTACCGACACCAAGGCTTTGCCCCGATCGAAGGATTTCAGCAGTTCCGGGCCGGCCAGGAGGCTCAGAGTGATCGCGGCTGCAGATTTGTCGTCGGTCAGCTCTACCGCGCCGGCAAGGGCTGCGGGCTGGGGCATCAGGTCTGTAAAGCTGGCTGGCAGTCCGTTCAGGCTGTCCAGTACGGCGGTTTTAACCGCAGGGTCGGCCAGTGCGCGGGCCGGCAGGCACTGCAGGAGGAAGAATAACCCCTGTTGCTGCAGCGCGGTGGCATCCTGCTCGGTCAGAAAGTGCATCAGAAGGTCAAAGGTGCACTTGTTCAGGTGTACGGCGGTGTTCTCCAGCCCGGCCACCTTCGCGAGCCCGGCAATGGCCTGATGGTGTTGCTCTGGTGTGGTCATTCCCAGTGGCAAGGGCACATCCATGGCCTTGTCGCCCATCACTTTGTTCACGTCGTACCAGTTCAGGGTCCACACCACAAAACCGGCGCGCATCAGGGCCTGGCGTTTGAGCAGGTCTTCGCTGGCCTTATCACCATGGAACTTGTATCCATCCAGGAAAATAGCGACCGGCAGCAAGCCGGAGCGCACGGGCCAGAGCACGAAATCGGGTTTGCTGGCGAACTGAACGCCCTCCGCCATGCCCAAATTCACCTGGGGCTCGATTTCATAGGCCAGGTCACCAATGGTCAGCCGGTAACCGCTTTTGCCACGGATAATATCCTTGCCTACCCGCACTTTGTGGTTGCCCACGCAGTCTTCGCCGGAGAATCGCGCCAAGGCCTCTGGAAAACGCGCCTCCAGCTCGGAGTCGATCCAGGGATTGCCACCCAAAGCACTCAGGCCCTGTTTGTCCTGAACCCACTGATGGTCGCCGTCCACAATATCCTTGAGCATCTCCAGAGCCAGCGCCTTGCTGGTGCTCTCCATGCCGTAGGCATTGCGATACTCCAGCAGGCAGCGATAGCAGCCGTCCATGGTGTTCTGGTAGCAGTCACATGCATCCATCACCTCATAGGCTTTGCGGAATACCTCCTGCATGTTCTCGGCACGGCTCAGCAGCTCATGCAGGTAACCCGTGCCACCGGGCACGGAATCGTAAAGCACGATAAAGTGCCTGCGCTCATCAGTTTCACCCACCGGTTCGCTCTGGTACGCCACCCGCAGGTGGTCCACCTTGCCGCCAAACCGGCGCTTAAGGCCTAACTGCAGGGCTGCTACAAAGGAATTCACCTGCTCCTCGGTGCCACCGGTCGACAACCGGGGCAGCAAAATTCGCAACGCCTCAGAGGAAAACTGGCGGTACAGGTACAGGCAGTTTTCAAGGCCAGTGTCTTCCTTGCCGCCAGGCAACTTCTTGGGCCCACGAGCATAGCTGCAAGACTTCAGGTGTTCCGCTTCTTTCTTGCCCTTGGCTGCGGCTTTGGTCTGCACCGAACCGCATTCGCGGCAGATGGGAAAACCCGCGCGCTGAATGTGCTCACCGGCCACATCGAAGTACATCTCTTCCCCTTCCCGGCGGCCAAAATTGACCTCCAGGAACCGGGCGGAACGGATAAACTCAAAACCGAAAGGCTTGTCTTTGTCGTCCAGCACCCAGGTGATCGGCACGTCAGACGGCTTGAAATCAATCAACATCTGCTTATTGAAGAACACCGGTTCCCGGTCATCCGAGCGGTCATCCAGAATCGCGTCCCTGGCGTTGGTGAACGCATAAACCTGCGTCATCTTCAGCATCTTGGTGCGGGCGCTTTCATCGCCCCACTGATTAGTGTGACAACGGGGGCAGGTTTTGGCGCTGAAGCCGGCATCCGGCTCATCGGCCGGCGCGGAATAATGGCATCGCGGGCAAAAACGCCAGTCCTGAATGTTGCGGCCCTTGGCGGTTTCCACCCGGGTCACCTTCACTTTGCGGTTGCCCGCATAGAACACCGATTCCGGTGCCAGCTCCGTCAGCGCTGCCTGGGCCGGGCGCTGGTATTCGTATTCGCGCTTCACGAACTCGTTTTCGGCACCATCGCCGCCCGCGCCTTTCTCGGAACGGAAAATCACCGAATGCAGCGTCGCGCCCTCTTCCGGGAAGGCGTAGTTGGGCAGTAAACCTTCGTCGGTGAAGAAGTTCAGGGTCTCGCGCTTGTTCAGACGAATGCGCATGCCACGATACCCGGCCGCTTCCCGCTCCAGTTCCAGAATCTCTGCCTGGGTATGCTCGTCTTGGGGCTGTTTGCGCAGCTTTTCCAGCTGTTTGTCCAGGTTCTTGATGGTCGTGGCCATGCGGTTACGCTCATCGGCAACCAACTTCAGGCGCGCGATAAGGTACAACTCCAGGCGATCTTCATCGTACTGCGGCCCGCCGAACAGATATTGGCGCAGCAACTCCAGGTCATCCCCGCTCAGCTCCGTGGCCACATGGCTACTGAAACCGTCCCAGATCTCCTGCATATTGTGTTTCAGGTAATTCAGCAGGGTGTATGGAAAACGGTCTTCCTGGGCCTTTTCCACCGCATCCAGTACCGGCTGCATGGTGTGCGGCACCTGATTGTCCCCGCTCGCCCAGCTCGTCCAGCAATCCATGGTGTAGGCCAGTAATTGTCGGCGCAGCACGTGGCGGGCTTTCAGGAACACCGCCGGTGGTTCCACCGGGGTGTCCAGCATCCGGCCCGGGTCTGCGTAGAACACCAGGTCATGGGGACGGCCGTTGGCCACCGTCAGCACAAAGGAATTGCCATCGCGGCGGCCACCCCGGCCCACCCGCTGCAGGTAGTTGGCCTGGGCCGGTGGCACAGAGCACAGCAGCACACTGGACAGGTCACCAATATCGATACCCATTTCCAGCGTAGGCGTGGCAGACAGCAGATTATATTCCCAGGGCTTTTCGCCTTTGATAAAGCTGTTTTCGACCCGAACCCGTTCACTGGTGGCCAGCAGCCCGGTATGTTCGTGGGCAATCACCCGGTGGATCTCGCCATGGCGATACAGGTTCCGGTACAACGTGTTGCGCACCGGCACCACGTTTTCGTAAAGCAACTCCGGCCCGGCGGCACTGACCAGTGGCAACCCTAGCCAGCTCCGGGCCTTCTCTGCCGGCACGTGCATGGGGCGATAGCCTTCACACTCTACTGCCTGCACATCCGTTGTGATGGTCAACACCTCCGGGTTCAGTGCCCAGAGCCTGATGCCACGTTCGTTGGTTTCAGACAGCACCATACCGGCCGCCGCCAGGGCATCCAGGGCCGCCGCAAGCACCTGCTCCATCTGCTTGCGGTCTATCAGGGTGTCCGGGTTCAGGCAGATCAGCCAGTTCTCGTACCAGGATTTCGAGGCGTTGTTATGGCTGAGTGGCTCGTAGCCCTCCGCCTTCGCCAGAGCCGGGTAACGTGGCCTTGGTGAAGACGGCCCCATGGGAGGCGCATAGTCCAGAAACTTAAGCAGATAGCTTTTACCAGATTTTTCCCGGTAGTAAGCCAGATCTTTCAGCCCGAACGCCCCCAGATTCACCAGGTGCTGGACCAGACCCGTCATCAGGCCGGCCGCTGCATCACTATCAATACGGTAGCCCAGGGTGTTGTCGACGGTTTCCCTCCAGGCCGCGGCCGCCCCTGCTACCGGTTCTGCCGGCCAATCCAGGGCACCAACACCTAACCGGTTCAGGGAGCGCCCCACCTGGGCCCGCCAGCCAAGATCTTCCAGCACCTGCCACAACATGCGCCCACGAATGAGCTTGAGTAACCGGGCTGAGTCACGCACCTCACCGGTGGTTTCAAAGTACTCGAAATCCGCCGTAAAACGTTTATCCGGCGGCATGAACTCCTTCAGGTAACGCTGCAGCGGTAGCCGGCCCTGCTGATCGCCCTGCTTCAGCCAGAACGCTTCAAACAACTCCGGCAACTGCAGCAGCGGTGCCGGTTCCGGCTGGTTTTCCAGAAGCTGGGTGAGCGCCATCCTTACGTTGTTCTGCCAGGTGCGGGCTGCGAAAAAACCTGCACGATGGGTGGCGTCCTGAACGGAATCGCTGAAGGTCAGCAGCTTTCGGTCGTCGTTGTCACGACTGCTGAACAACTGGTGAATGGCCACCGCACTCAGGCTCGCCGCCCGGGCACCGAACACAACCAACGCCGACTTGGCGGAACAGAAAGGGCAATCATGTTCGTGAACCACGCGGTTTACATTGTCGCGCTTCACCTCCTTCAACTGATGGGGCTTGCTGACCCGCACCAGCGCTTCATTGCCCGCCTGGCAGCCCTTGCAGGCACCGGTATAGTCCGCCGCCGCCGTGCGCCCGCAATCCCGGCACACCCGGAAATTATCCAGGTACATACCAGCGGGAGACATGCCCGCGCCTTGCTGCCAGGGCAACAGCAAAGCGGTTTCTTCGTGGTTACCGAAAAACGCGCTGTAGATGTTCTGCAACTCGGTTTCCACCACCTGATCCGACACATGGCTCATCTCCATGCGCGTTAGCCAGGCGGTGCCATGGCATTCCCGGCACTGCACCAGTGGCAGCCGCACCTGGCGCTGATCCTTCGGTGGCTTGTCATCACCAAACGCCAGCAAAGGCGGCAGCTCGGCACTGCGTCCGTTCTCAACATCGTCTGCAGCCGCCTGGGGTAAAGGCTCCCGCAAGGTGCCGACAATACGCCGCAGTTCCCGGGACCAAAGCTGCAAACGCAACTGCACAAAAGGCCTGCCCACCCCATCCCGGGCGTGGGACAGCATGGCCAGCAAGGCAATCAACGCCTGCTCCGGCTGACGCTGGAACCGCGGCGGAATCTGCGAAGCCAGCTTTTCCACCAGCTCCCGGAAACGGGGCGTGCCCTGCCCCAGCTTCAGTTGCCGCAACAGGTTCGCCAGCTGGCCGTGCTGCTTGAGCTCTTTGCCCAACTGAATCCGCCCTTCTTTTGAATCCAGCGCCAGTTCCGGCTGCTTACTGAAGTACAGATCGTAAGCTTTCAGAAGATAGGCCTGCAGCCCCTCATTCAGGGCCAGGGCCAGCTCCTCCGGCCCGATATCCTTGTTCAGCCCCAGAAACGCCAAGTTATCCAGAAACTCCGAATCACTCTGGCGCTGTTCTGCAATCACGGAATCCCGGCGAAACGGGCTGGAGAAGATGTCTGAAGCGTAGCTCAACAAGCCATTGACACTGTCATCCCCGCCCAGCGTGGCCGAGGTACCCACGCACACCAACTGCTGCGGAGTCATATCAAACCGGGCCCGCAAGCGGCGCACCAGCAACGACAAATCCGTCCCCTGGGCCCCGTCAAAGGTATGCAGCTCATCCACCACCAGATAGCGCAGGGTATCCGGCCCGTTATGGGCCCACAGTTTCTGGTCCTGCGGGCGCATCAACAGGTAATCCAGCATCTTGTAGTTGGTGAGCAGAATGTCCGGCGGGTTGTTGCGCAGGGTTTCTTTATCTGTAATGACCTGGTCCGGCCCCATCACCTTGGAGCCGACACCATCGCCCCCCACAAACAGCCCCACCCGAAGCCCCTTGAGGGATGGCTGCCGGTGAATTTCCGCAGCAAAGCGCTTGGCCTGGTCTGTGGCAAGGGCGTTCATGGGGTAAATCACAATCGCCTTGATGCCCTTGCCCGATTCCCGACGGCAGTGGTCCAAAACCGGATACATAAAACACTCGGTCTTACCGGAACCGGTACCGGTCGCTACCAGCGTATTTGCAGCACGCCGGTCAGATGCCAAACGTTGCCAGGCTTGCTCCTGGTGGGCATAAGGCGGGTGCTCGGTCTCAAAGCTTTTGAAGAAATCCCGACCAGAAGAGCCGGTGAGAAACGGCAAGCCGACAGAAACGTAAGGCCCCTTGATAAACGCTTCGCCGTCTTGCTGCTCTTCGACCAGGCGGCGGAACTCGCCCTTGAACGGATCCGTCTCGGTTTCATAACCGGTAACGATGAATTCACGCAGGGCTGCTGAAACTTCCGTGGCCAACAAACCGGGGATCATGGGGGCTCCGTATACGGTCACTAAAAAATAGTGAAGGTGGCGGGGTAAACTTTACCCGCCACCGTCCATTACTAATAACTTGGATATAACTCTCAGATTTAAGAACTTATTCAGTCATTTGTTGCTTCACCGCTGGCTTGGGTAACCTGTGAATAATAGGCCGAATACCCAGGGTGATACGGTCCAACAGGTATTCCCCGATGGCTGCCCACTCCAGCTGGAGTCACCAAAGCTTGTGCGTGCACTGTTTTTGTCAACGGTATGTATGTCGGATTTGCGCGCTCCACAGCAGCCTCAACCGCGTCCACAATCAAACCTATCAGACCACCGCCGCCGTTGTTATTCGGAGAATATTGAGCCTGCAAACGATCTTCCCAGAGCGTTGCGCCGTCGGCAGAAACGAGCTTGTAGCCAAAATCAACTTGTGTAGTTGTGGCGAAGACCATGTATTTAGACGTCCATTCATGAATCGTCACATAAAGTACAGCATCAGCCTTGAAAAGATTCGCAAGTTGTTCTGGTGGCGCAGCATGTACTTCAGCGGGCTCGTAATACCCTTCGAATTCCAGCATGGTTTTTACGGTGTTCACCGGAAATACATAGAACCCTTTTTCACCAAGGAAGTACGGCAGAGTTGCCAATACTGAGGTGGTGGCCTGAACATCCGTCACATCATTCACCGGAGGAACTACCAGAATCGACTTTGGCTGGGCATCATGGAACGCATTTAGCCGATTGGGGTCACCAGTCGTTGCACAGCCAGAAATGATTAACGTCAAAACCAACAACGCAAGCAGGTTCATTGGTTTCATAGCTGACCCTCCAGGTTTTCAATAAGGATGCCTAACATCGGACGACTCTCAGGCCAACGTTCGTACTCCATTTTATAGAAGCCGATCGCACCATTAACGTCACCCTGCTCTAGCAAGAAGGTTCCGGCCTCAGCATACAAACCTGGCGCCAATCTGCTCTGTCCCTCGTACTGACGCACAAAGGCAAGATAGTTCTCCAATGCCTGGTCTTTGTATTCCGGCTCGTGGTAAACCACAAACAACGTTTGCTCATACTGGCCCCAGTCATACAGCGACTTGTTCCCAGTCGCACATCCCGCCAATAACAGCGCGCTCAACAGCATCAAAACCAAAGACTTATTCATAGTTACCGACCTTCAGAATGCGATTGCTACCAGCACCCAGATAAACCGTTTGGCTGTACACAACTTTGTTACCGGAAAGCAGCTCAACCTGGTGCTTGCCATCAATGATCCTGAGCCGATTTTCCCCAGCCAGATATTGGCCGACTGGTCCATAAGAAACACCGTCAACCTTCAGCTCATAGGTTTTAGCCGCAGAAGAATGCAGCTCAAAAGCGAGCCCTGGCCGATCATCAACTACCTCGGTTGTCCGTGTTGGGGTTTGAACACAGGCGGATAACAACACTAAAAACAAAGAAACGATCAGGACTCTCATTATTTTTTCTCCTTAACTACCAGTTCGCTGAGCTCCAGCCCATCAATAGAGCCATTGACGATCGTGGTTGCTGCCCCCTGATTAAGAACATCGTCACCAAACAGGCTCACCACCTTTACCTCTGCAACTTTTTTACCGGGCAAAGTGATAGTCGTTCCGGTAGTTTTGGATTGGACATCCCGGCCCCGCGTTTCAACGTTGAATACCATCCCGGGTTTTACCCCCTGGCTTTCACCGCCGCTGATGAACAGCATCCCTTCCTCTTCGCCCAATAAATCCGCCGTCCAGGGCTTATCCATAAACAAGCGCGTCATCTTATCTACCGCCGCCGTAACTGCAGCCGCAATAGCCTGGTCGTTCAGGCTGCCGTCATAACCGGCCGCTGAACCAAACCCCATGGTGCGCGCATGTTCGGTAGAAGATGAACCCGAACCCGTAACAGATTCGAATACCCGGCCGGTTTTGACATCAACCAACCGGATATCAACGGTGGCCGTCGCTTCCTGCTTTTTTGAAGACGAAAGAAAACCACGCTCGCCAGTGGTCGCTCTACCGAACTGGGTCAACGAACCGATTACCAGAGTATCGACACCAACAATGTTGACCTCTTGCCCGGAAAGCTGCGCCTCTTTCTGCAACAGCGAAATGTCAGGACGCTCGAACACGAGAAAGCTTTCGCTGTTCGTCAGTGCTTGCAGGAACATGTCAGTAACTTTCCCGCCAAGCTGATCTTCAGCGTTCTGACGCAAAAGACTTCGACCGTAGTTGGTTTCGTTAGACAACCGGCCCACGGCTGCGTAAACCGCTGAAGGTTGCCACCCATTCCACGTGAAGCCTGCCACCCGGACCGGAGCAAGGCTGCCACCCATCGGAGCGTAGCGACGCGGGGTTTCTCTTCTTACTCCGAAGTCTC
>NZ_JASSVO010000014.1:0-94242 GCF_030541085.1 Marinobacter sp. ST-43 | reverse complement strand
CATAGCGGTCTGGAACCACCTGATCCCATCCCGAACTCAGAAGTGAAACAGACCTGCGCCGATGGTAGTGTGGCGTTGCCCATGTGAGAGTAGGTCATCGTCAGGCGCCTAATGCCTAAAACCCCCGACAGCTTCGCTGTCGGGGGTTTTTTATTTCTGCCTTTATGGTCACTAGCGACCGATTAATTCAATAACGCCGCCAACAATGCTGTGCAGCAAACTGAATTGTTCATCGGTGCGCGCAATATACTCGTCCAGAACCCCTCCCTGCCATGTGACAAGCCAAACCAGTGCCACCAAACCCGCAATGGATAAGCCGCCGAGCCAGCGCATTTGCCGTTGTTGCTGGTCTAACTTCTGAACCTGTTGTAGCTGACATTCGGTAAAGGCAGCGCGCAACTCACGGATTTCTTCCTCCAGCTCTTCATAGGCAATTTCCAGCGTGGACAGGCGCCCGGTCATGCCCCGGGAGTTCTGTTCCGTTGCTTCCAACCCGTGATGTCCTCCTTCCTCAACGGCCAGGCGGATGGCTTCACTTTGTTCCTGATCAGGCACGTTAGACAGAATGATATCCAGAGTTCGCATCAGCTGGTCCCGGTCAACCTGCTTGCGAATGACGCCGGCAGCACCGAGGGCTCTGGCTTCCTGTAGGTAACGCTCTGCGTTCTGGGAGGTATACATGAATACCGGGATGTCCCGCGTCTCCGGCTGCTGCTTGAGTCTCTCCAGTGCCTGAAAGCCATTCATACCCGGGAGGAGATGATCAAGGAAGATAAGGTCGAAATGTTCCTGCTGAAGCAGGGGAAAGGCCTGCTCTGCAGTGGCAACCCCTTTGGTAGAGATATCCGCCCGTTCAAGCAGCCGGGACAACAGAATACGGGCCGTTGACGAGTCTTCGATGATCAGTGCGTGCCCTCGCGGCATGAGAGAGCTCCTCCCTGGAAGTGACAGACGTTGTTACGCCGTGATGAATCAGTCCGAAAGACTCGGGCACTATAAGTGCAGCTCAGAAAATATGCAGTGGGTTGGCGGGCCCGGGTTCCGTTTTTGAGACTCCCATTTCATTTTTGCGTCAGGGCAGCCAGATTTCGAATACACCCCCACCCAGGCTGCCGCCGTTGTGCAGTTTGATGGAGCCGGTTCGCTCGCCTTCGCTATGCAGTGCGGCCACAGACGAGGCGAAGAACAGCCCCAGGCTGGTACTGCCGGTATTGAAGTCCAGCGACTTGAAACTCAGGGTACCAGTATGTTGCATGCTTTCCGGGTAGCCCTGGCCATCATCTTCAACCCCCAGCACCAGATAACCGTCTTCTTCGCGCGCAATAAGCCGTATCTGGCTTTTGGTATAACGGATGGCGTTGTTGATGGTGTTGTTGAGTACGCCGGTCAACAGGTCCTCGTCGAAAAAACCATTGATGTCATCTGCGGCAATTGAATATTTGAGGCCGAGTCCCTGCAACAAAGGGATATGCCTGGCGAGGTGCTCCTCCAGGAAATCCGGCACAAAATGCTCGTCAATGTGGGCAGAGAGATTGTTTTCTCCCAGGCGATAGATACCCAGTAACTGAACCAGATCGTTATGCATACGCTCGGCTTCGTACTGGAGCATGTTGAATTTGTCGGAGCCAGCAAGGGATTGCTCATGTTCACCACGAAGTTCGTCGAGGCTGTTCAGTAACATGCCGAGAGAATTTTTCATGTCGTGCACGGCAGAGGCCAGCACCATCGAAAAGTCGATGTTTGGGTCGGTCATGCGGTCAGTCCTTTCAGTTTTCGGGTGAGGGCCAGGTATCGACGGTGTTGACGATGCTGCTCTGGCAGCTTGCTCAGACGATCCAGGCGCTGTTGGCAGGCAGCCAGTAACGCAGGCTCCGGGCTCTGGTCATATTGCTTCATCAACACCTGAACCAGGTTCAGGTTCAGGGCGGCATGGTCCGGAACGATCGCCAGGGCTTTGTTGAAGGCTTCCACTGCAGCGTCGAGGTCGCCTGCCTCAAACGCTTTGATGCCATCCCGGTTCATGCTGCGCGCTTCCAGTTTCTGACGGAAGCCAACGGGCTCGTCCAGGAGGTTTTCAATTTTCTGCAAGGTGTCCGGGTCGTTATCAAATCGTGAGGCCAGATCGCCGAGGATTCTTTTGGCCTGATCTTCCCGGCCCATCCGGAACAGGGTTTTTGCGAAATCCAGCCCCATATCGGCCGGGAGTTCCGCCAGGCTCTCGAGCTCCGAGCTGACCGCGGTAAGAATCTTTTCGGCCTCCCGGTGGCGGCCTTGTCCGGCATGGAGACGGCACTGCACGATCCGGCTTTTGAGCCCGATGGTTTCATCGTTGTCGAACCGTTTCTCCATTTTCGTAAGCACAGAGAGGGCTTCTGACGAGCGCGCCGCGCCTTCTTCGTCCAGATCGCCCTCGCTCAGATCGGACAGGCTCTGGGCGAGCGACAGGTAATGCTCTGCATTGTCGTGTATGGAATAGGTGCCCAGAGACACCGTCTGTCGCCAGGCCTGGGAGGCGGTGTCAATATCCTGGTTTGCGCCGGCAAGTTCAGCGAGATGCTTCTGGCGGAGCAGAGCGTTGGGGGAATGTTCAGCTGCTTTCTCAAGAACCTGTTGGGCCTGGGCCGATCGTCCCTGTTTCTGAAGGCCTTCGGCCAGCAGGTCGTAGGCTTCCATATAGTCCGGGTGTTTTTCAATCAGAGCCTTGAGGCCGTCGACGGCCTGATCAAAGTTCCGGTTGGCGAGCAATACCTTACACCGGCCTAGCCGGGCCCAGGACAGCTCCCGCTGATTCAGAACATCATCGTAGACCTTCTGGGCGTGGGCCAGGTCGCCGACCATGAAGTAGAGTTCCCCGAGTGTCTTCATCAGCCAGGTTTTGTAGCGGGGCTGTTTGGGCAGGGTTTGCAGGCAAAGAACGATGGCTTCCGGGTAGTTTTCCCGGTCGATCTCCCGGGTGATGGGGAGCAGGGCATTGCGCTGTTTGATCAGGCTGCCCAGACGTTGCTCCAGCATGGCACGGTTAATGGGCTTTGTCAGATAGCCGTCAGGCTGATATTCCCGTGCCCCCATGACCATTTCCTTGGAGGTTTCCGCGGTTACCATCAGGAACAGCGATGAGCGTTTGAGGAGTTTCTTGTGCCTCAGCTCTTCCAGTACGTGCTGGCCGTTTTTGCCTTCCCCCAGGTTGTAATCGCACAGCACGACATCGACGTGATTGTAGGTACAGTACTGGATGGCGGGCGTGGCGTGAGCAACCAGCTCAATCTTGTCGGCACCACAACTGCGGAGCATCTGCCGCATGGATAGCCGAAAGTTCTCGAAATCGTCGACAACAAGAAAAGTAAGCTTGCCAAACGGATTTACTGCGTCTTTCCGGTCGGATGGATTCATGACCGCTTCTGTTTAAGTAGTTTGTTTACGAGTGCTCGCAGGGCTGCAGGCTTCACTGGCTTGTACAGTACCTGGTAGCCCCGGTTGCCTGCGTCGTCACGTACCTCCGGCGCCATATAGCCGGTAATGAGGATGCCGGGAATGTCGCTTCCCCGATGTTCCCTTATGCTGTCCATGGCATCCAGTCCATTGCGGTTATCATCCAGCTGATAATCAGCCAGTATAATATCGGGCCTGCGTGCGTCCAGTTTGTCCAGGGCATCATCCAGGCTTTCGGCGGCAGTGACATCACACTGCCAGTTGCCCAGCAACGCGACCATGCCTTGCAGAATGGCTGCGTCATTGTCGATGCACAGAACGTGAAGGCCCCCGAGATTGGAGACCCGCCTTGAACTGCTGCCGCTTTTCTGGGAATCCAGCCGGCTTTGATCGGCCGGGGCGACCGGAACCGTGATCCCGAATACGCTGCCTTTGCCCTGGATGGAGTGCACGGTGACGGGGTGATTCAGCATGCCGCTGATACGATCAACAATGGCCAGGCCAAGCCCCAGCCCCTTCTTGTCGCGACCATGCTGGAATCGGCGGAACTCCTCGAAGATGTGATTAAGCTGGTCATCCGACATGCCCGGGCCGGTATCCCAGACTTCAATGCGAAGATAGCCTTTGAGGCGTCGGCAGCCCATCAGGATCTTGCCGCTTGCAGTGTAGCGGATGGCATTGGACAGGAAGTTCTGTACCACACGACGCAGAAGTTTCGCATCGGAACGGACCCAGGCGGTACTGGGGACTACATGCAGTTCCAGCCCCTGATCCTTGGCGATGGCTGAAAACTCGGTGGCCAGATGCCGAAGCAGCTCGTTGACCGGAAACACGCCGATATCCGGCTCAAGTGCCCCGGCATCAAGCTTTGAAATGTCCAGCAGTGTACTGATGATCTCCTCAGCCGCGCCCAGCGAGCTGTCGATGTGGTCTACCAGATCCCGGGTTTCGCCCTCGTTCACTTTGCCGGACAACGCGGAGGTAAAGAGTCTTGCTGCGTTCAGGGGTTGCAGCAGGTCGTGGCTTGCAGAGGCAAGGAAGCGGGTTTTACTCTGGTTTGCCTGCTCGGCTACCGACTTGGCCTTGAGCATCTGCTCATTGATCACCTGCAGTTCCTGGGTACGCTCCCGGACCCTTTGCTCCAGATAGATGTTGGTTTCCTTCAGGGCCTGCTCGGTCCTGCGCATGGCGGTAATGTCCTGGAATGTGGTGACATAGCCGCCGCCTGGAATCGGACTGCCATCCACCCGGACGACCGTGCCGTCGGGGCGCTGACGCTCGTAAGACATGGGTTTGCCTTCACGCATGCTGTTACAGCGGTTCTCGACGATGTCGTCAATTCGACGGGCAGACAGGTTGGCGTTGGTGAGGTTATAGCGCATCAGGTCTTCAACCGGCCGGCCAACCCGGACAAAGCCCTTGGGATAGTTGAACAGCTCGAGATAGCGATGGTTCCAGACGACAAGTTGCTGCTGATGGTTGACCACGGACACGCCCAGGCTGATGTTCTCGATGGCAGACTGCAGTAATTCCCGGCTGAAGGTCATGGCCTGGGAGGCTTCATCGACAATGCTGACCACGTCCTCAATCTGCATATCGCGGCCAGTCAGGGTCGACTCCAGAACCACGCGGGCGGTGGAGGCTCCAATCACCGATGCCAGCTGGCGCTCTATGTACTTCATCAGGTGGGTGGAAGCTGGCCGCTGAGGATAGAGCCGGATGGCATTACGTCGTTCGTAGTTCCTGAAAATGCTTTCGGAACGTTCTTCCCCCATGAACCGGTCGGTCAGGGCCTGCAGGTCGGAGGTAAGAATCTCACCCTGCCAGCTCTGGTGCTGGGCATTCTCGGCTTTGGGCTGCGCATCGTGGAAGAACGCGGCAATCTGAATCTTCTCCCGAATACGTTGCCGGGTAATCAGGGAGAGCAGAATATAGGCCCCGGTGTTTACCCCCAGACTCCAAAGAATGCCATGGCTAATCTGATCCAGGTCGGAACCGAACAGGGCTGTTGGTCGGGTCCAGTTCCAGCCAAACAGGCCGTGCTCAATCAGGGTATCCGCAACCCACCCGGTGGATACCAGCGCGGGCAACAGCAAGGTGTAACACCACATCAGGAAGCCCAGCCCAAGGCCCCAGGCAGCTCCGGTGAAGTTACCCTGGCGCCAGAGAATACCGCCTACGAGCGCGGGACCAAACTGGGCCGCTGCGGCAAAGGACAGTAAGCCAAACGCCGTCAGGCTGTAGTCTTCGCCAGCCATGCGGTAGAAGCCGTAGGCGGTCAGCAGTACTACAAAGATGGCAACCCGCCGGATCGTCAGCAGCAGGAAGCTGAGATCAGTTCGTCGGTTCATGCCTGGTCGGAAGAACTTGAGCAGGCCTGGCATGATGATTTCATTACTCACCATGGTGGCTATGGCGACGGAACAGACAATCACCATGGCGGCCGCCGCTGATCCACCGCCCAGAAACGCCAGTACGGCAAGCCAGTGTTCCCCTGCCATGATCGGCAGTTGCAGGATGACGATGTCCGGATCGCTGCCCGCCAGGTGAGTGCTCAACAGTCCGGCTGCGGCAATGGGAATGACGAATGCGCTGGCGATGATCAGATAGATCGGCATCGCCCAGCGAGCGACCTCAAAATCCCGGTGATCGGTGTTCTCCACCACCATCACGTGAAATTGCCGTGGCAGGCAGATGATGGCCAGCATGGCAACCAGCGTCTGTGTGAGGAACGCAGGGGCTTCCAGCGACTCTGTGGTAAGCGTGCCCATCAGGTCAGCTTCGCGGACTCGGGTAAACAGGTCCCCGAAGCCATCGTACAGCCCGTAGCCAACAAACAGCCCCACCGCCACAAAGGCGATGAGCTTGATCAGTGATTCAAAGGCAACGGCCTGGATCATGCCCCGATGATGTTCTGTGGACTCCAGGTGCCGGGTTCCGAACAGCACGGTAAAGACCGCCAGAGCCAGGGTGATGTACCAGGCAGAGTCGTTCCAGGCCGCTGTACTCAATTCCTGATAACTGTCACCGGTGCCCGAGAGGACATTAAACCCCAGGGCAATGGCTTTGAGCTGAAGGGCAATGTAGGGAACGCTGCCGATCAGGGCAAAGATGGCCACCATGGCCGCCAGCACCTGGGATTTGCCGTAACGCGAGGCAATAAAGTCGGCAATGGAGGTGCTGTTGTTGCGTTTACTGATGTAGATGATGCGCCGGAGCAGCGGCGCAAAGAAAATGAATACCAGTAACGGGCCCAGGTAGATGGGGAGAAATGCCAGACCTTCCTGGGTGGCCCGACCAACTGCGCCATAGAAGGTCCATGACGTGAAATAGACGGCCAGGGACAAACCGTAAATATGGGTTCTGGCCAGACGGCGCTTGTAGAGCCCCGGGTGCCGGTCACCTGCCCAGGCGATCAGGAACAGCAGTGAAATGTAAGTGATCGATATAAGGACAAGCAGCCAGGCGCTAATCATGGGGTCTTGTTATCCGCTCCTGTGGTCTCAGCTTCTGCAAATGATGGTATAGAGTGGATCGTCGCTCTCCAGCAACTTCATGTTATCTACTCTCGGCGCCCCGTCGGAACCCAGTGGTACCAGCTCCCGGCTGCCACAGTTAATGAGATGAATCCGGTGCGAAACCGCATCGGTGACCGTCTGCTCGAAACGGTAAAGGGTGAAGCGAACAATGTTCTGATCACCGGTATCACGGCTGATACTTTCCTTGTCGACCGCAGAGAATGAGGTCACGTAGGGAAACACAAAGGTCCAGGGGCGAAAGAAAATTCTCTCCTGTTCGGTGGCCACAACCACAGCTTCTTCCGGCAGCATGGCTCGTTTGTGGTCATACCAGGTGTATTCTCCATAGATCAGATAACCCAGCATGCCCGCACCGGCAAAGACCGGAATCAGCCACTTCGGGGCTTTTTTGGCGGTGGCCGCGCGAATACCCATGGCGATGCCAGCGGCACCAAGACCGCAAAAAACGGTGGCTACAAATGTCCAGAACATACAACGGTTTCCTCAAAAAAGAACGGGCTCCCTCACTGAGGAAGCCCGTTCGGTTTCAACCTGTCATCAGGTGCGATGAATCAGATTGTCTTTCGCTTCAGTGATCCTGGGCAGTACCGGCACCACGCGGGTAGCGGACGCTTTCAACCAGTTCCTGAATTTCAACGGGCGGCTCTGCAGTCACCTTGGATACTGCGAAGGCTACCGCAAAGTTGACGATCGCACCAATGGCACCGATAGACAGCGGGGAAATACCCAGCACCCAGTTCTCGGGAGTGTCTGCCAGATTGTTGGTGCCCGGGATGAAGAACCAGCCTTTGTACACGAAGATGTACACCAGAGTGAAGATCAGGCCGGACAGCATGCCCAGAGTCGCGCCCACGTTGTTTACGCGTTTGGAGAAGATACCCATCATCAGTGCCGGGAACAGCGAGGCAGCCGCAATACCGAAGGCAAGGGCAACCACCTGAGCCGCGAACCCTGGCGGGTTTGCACCGAGATAGGTGGCGACAACAATGGCAACGGCCATGGATATCCGGGCAGCCATCAGTTCGCCCTTATCACTGATACTGGGGTTGAATCGTCCCTTGATAAGGTCGTGACTCACCGCCGAGGAAATCGCCAGCAGCAGGCCGGCGGCTGTCGACAGCGCGGCTGCAAGACCACCGGCTGCGATCAGGCCAATGACCCAGCCTGGCAGGTTGGCGATTTCGGGGTTGGCCAGTACCAGGATGTCACGGTTAACCACCAGTTCGTTGCCGTTCCAGCCGCGGGCCTGGGCTTCAGCTTCAAACGCAGGTACGTCGTTGTAAAGCTGGATACGGCCGTCTTCGTTTTTGTCGGTAAACTGAATCAGACCCGTTACTTCCCATTCCTTGACCCAGTTCGGGCGCTCATCATATTCGATGGGGGCGGCCTGGGTTCCGTCCGGGTAGATAGTGGTCATCAGGTTCAGGCGAGCCATGGAAGCGACAGCAGGAGCCGTCAGGTACAGCAGGGCAATGAAGACCAGGGCCCAGCCGCCAGACCAGCGCGCGTCAGCCACCTTGGGCACGGTGAAGAAACGAATGATAACGTGTGGCAGACCGGCAGTACCGATCATCAGGGACAGTGTGAACAGAACCATGTTCAGTTTGTTGTCCACATCAGCGGTATACTCGTTGAAACCGAGATCAGTGATGACCTGGTTCAGCTTCTCAAGCAGCGGCAAGCCAGAGTCGGTATGGGTAGAGAACATGCCCAGGCCCGGAATCGGATTGCCTGTCAGTTGAATGGAAATGAATACTGCGGGAATCGTGTAAGCGACAATCAGTACACAGTACTGGGCTACCTGGGTGTAGGTAA
The DNA here is from genome assembly GCF_030541085.1 of Marinobacter sp. ST-43. Lineage (NCBI taxonomy): Bacteria > Pseudomonadati > Pseudomonadota > Gammaproteobacteria > Pseudomonadales > Marinobacteraceae > Marinobacter > Marinobacter sp. ST-43. The sequence goes on along the minus strand of NZ_JASSVO010000014.1, from coordinate 85,459 downwards.
TGCCTTTCATGCCACCGAGTACCGCATAGACGAATACAACAACTGCCGCGATGATCAGACCGGTGGTGGCATCCACTTCCAGGAAGCGGGAGAAGGCCACACCAGCGCCAGCCATCTGGCCGATAACGTAGGTTACCGAGGCAACGATCAGACAGATAACGGCTACCAGTCGCGCGTTTGCGCTGTAGTATCGATCCCCGATGAACTCCGGAACCGTAAACTTACCGAACTTCCTCAGGTAAGGAGCCAGCAGCATGGCCAACAGGACGTAGCCACCGGTCCAGCCCATAAGGAACGTGGAGTTGGCATAGCCACCGGCCGCGATCAGACCAGCCATGGAGATAAACGAAGCGGCAGACATCCAGTCAGCACCGATTGCGGCGCCGTTGGTGATAGGATGCACACCACCGCCCGCAACGTAGAAATCGCTGGTACTGCCGGCCTTGGCCCAGACAGCAATGGCGATGTAGAGGAGGAACGAGCCCCCTACGAACATAATGTTGATTGCAAATTGGCTCATTTGTCCTTACTCCTCATGCACGCCGAATTTTTCGTCGATCTTGTTCATGCGCCATGCATAGTGAAAGATCAGAACAATGAAGGTAAGGATGGAGCCTTGCTGGGCAAACCAGAAGCCCAGATCGGTGCCGCCTACGGGGATTCCCGCCAGCATCGGGCGTAACAGAATAGCGAAGCCGTAAGATGCCAGGGCCCAGATAATCAGGCTCCCGAATATCAGGCGTAGATTCGCCTTCCAGTAGTTTTCAGCGTCGTAGCTATGACCTGACATACAATCACTCCTGTATTGTTGTTGTGGAGATTGGGTGTTTTTTTGGTGAGGTGTTGCGGATAGAGAATTTATTATTCATGTAGTACTTCTCCGACTTGTTGTCTCCTCCGACTTTACCGGTCAATGGATTTATGGATATTGGCAAATGGTCTAACTCTCAGTAACTTGCCTTGTATTTGGTCAAGGACATCGCCAGTAGATCCTGTTCCGCTAATAGCGGTGCATATGCTGTAAACGGCGTTGATAATGCAGCTTTTCACTGAGTTCTTTGAGAGTTTTGACGTCGTTTTTCCGGGCTTTATTGAGGGCTATCAGTGCCAGTTCTGCGGTAACCAGCGCGTCGGCTGCGGCGTGATGGCGTTCACTGATTTCCAGGCCAAATACATCCGCCCAGTCGTCCAGGCCGCGCCCTTTGATCGTTGCTTTCGGGAAGAACGCCGGCATCAGCTCGGCAACATCCATCCAAACGTGGGGCAGCGTGTAGCCCAACTGGCTTTTCAGCGTTTTTTCGAGGAACTTCTGGTCGAAGGCGGAGTGGTAGGCAAGAATCGGATCACCGTTCATCCATTCCAGAAGGTAGAGCAGTGCATCCTGGGTTTCGTAGCCCTGAGTCAGGGCTTCGGGGCCGATGCCATGGATCAGCACGGTTTCCCGGATGTCCAGTTCAGGGCGACGCAGAATCAGGTCAAACTGGTCTTTCAGGTGGATGACGCCACCTTCGATGGCAACCGCTCCGATGGCGATCACTTCATCTTTGGATGCGTTCAGGCCGGTGGTCTCAAGGTCAAGGACAATCAGCCGGCTCCGGGACAGGGGCTGGTCGGCAACGGTTTTCGGGCTGGGCAGGTTGGCGGCATCGTGATCGCCGACCGTGCCGCCACGCCGTTGGGCGAGCCACTGTTTGATGTATTCCAGCATGATCTGTGTGCGGGCCTATAGTTGGTACGTGACTTCGAGTTTCTGCTGGAGCCGCTGGGCCTGGCGGAAAGACTCGCGAAGTATGCGCCGGTCCAGAGGATTCAGGTCGTCCGGATCGATGTAATTGGTCAGCTCCTCGCCCCGGTCGAGCATTTCCTGATGAGCACGCATACGGATGGCCTGAATCAGGCTGTAGGCTTCCTTCCAGGCGTTGGCGTCCTTGGCGTCAAAGATGTCTTTTCTGGCCAGGGCGTCAATGCGCTCCAGGGTATTGGCGGCTTCCACCCCATGGGCCAGTGCGAACACCCTTACGGATTCCACAAATGGCGCCAGGCCCTGACGTTTCAGATCCAGCGAGTGTTTCTTCTCGTCGTTCAGATAGCGGAAGTTCCGGAACATGGTCAGGGGCGGTTTTCGCTGCAGCGCGTTGCCAGCGAGCATTTTCTGGAACAGGGCGTTCTTGCGGATGCGTTGGAGCACCTTCTCCAGCAGACGATGGAGTGGCTCAGTGGGGCCGAAGACCGCTCTCATATCCAGGAATATCGACGAGTAGACCAGGTTCTGGGGGGTTGAGGCATCAATAAAGCGGATAAACCAGTCGTCCCATTCCCGGTCACTCAGGCAGAGTTTGGGGTTGCTGGCCATAATGTTGCCTTTGCACAGGGTGAACCCGCACTCCGCCAGTTCGTCGTTGACCTTGCGGGCAAAGGGCAGCAGTTTCTCACGCACCTGGTCTTCGGTCATGCCCTCTGGTGTTTCGAACAGAATACCGTTGTCCTGGTCGGTCAGCAGGGTTTGCTCCTGGCGGCCTTCACTGCCAAAGGTAAGCCAGGTAAACGGAATGCCAGGGTCGTTTTTCTTGAGGTTAAGTTCGAGTACCCTGCGCACGGTGACATCGTTCAGGGTGGTAATGATCTTCACCACTTGGCCCGAATCCGCGCCGTGGGCCAGCATGGCGTCGACCAGCCTTGAGACATCGGAGCGAAGGCTGACCAGGGTGCGCAAGTGGGTGGCAGTGCCGATGGTTCGAGCCAGGTTGACCAGGTCTACCCGCTGAAGAGAAAACAGATCCCGCTCGGATACCACGCCAATCAGGCGGTCCTCTTCGTCGACCACACACAGATGGGCAAAATGGTGTTCCGCCATCAGCATTGCCGCCTCAAAGGCGTCCGCTGTGGCGGGCAGGCGACAGGGATTGCCTGTCATCACCTGACGAATGGGCGTGTCGAGGGGGCCCTTTTCCTCAGCGATCATGGTGCGCAGGTCGCGCAGCGTGAAAATGCCGGTTGGATGACGATTGTCATCGGTGATAATGATGCTGCCCACATTATTCTCGTGCATCCGGGCTACGGCCTTGCGAACCGGCAGATCCGGTGAGCAGACAATCGGGTTGCGCAGCGCATAGCGCTCCAGGGGGGTGTCCAGGCTGTTGCTGGAGCCAATGGAAGCCATGGCCTTGGACTGGATGCGCTGATTGACCTGATCCAGCAGGCTGCTCACGCCCCGCAGGCAGAAATCGCGAAAGGATTCGCTTTCGGAAAACAGGGTGATGAAGGCGTTCTGTTCAATACTGAGGCAGAAGGTATCGCCGGAAGCCCTGTGTAGCGTTCGGGTCGGGCGCTCGCCAATCAGTGCCGCAAGCGGAAAGCACTCACCCTGGCTGATTTCAAAGGTGGTTTCTGCCCGGTCTTCTTTTTCATTGTGGCGCTCACCCCGGATACGTCCCTGCTTGACCACATAAAACCGCTTGACCACTCCATCGTCGGGCGAGAGCACTTCGTCGCCATCGGCGTAAAACCTCAGGGTCGCATGCTCAGCAAAATGGGCCAGATGGGTGTCGTCCATGCTGGAGAACGGGGCATGTTCCCTCAGGAATGACATAATCGCTCGGGTGTTCTGAGGGCGGGTAGTGTCCTGATTTGCTGCGGCCATATCGTGATCCGTAAGCTTGGGAGCCAGGTACGGGGAGCTCCGTCATTATTATTCTCCGCTTGCAGTGTAGTTCAGCGGAACCCGGAGGGGCTCTACGATTTTCGTCGCAGAGCTTTTCTTTATGGTAGACCGGTGCGGTGATAGAGTTCTGATACTCGTCAAACCGGAATCAGTTAGTGTCATGACCAGTAAAGATGAACGCCTTGCCTTCCTCGAAGAAATGAAGGATGTGCAGCGGATACGCAAACCCAATCGGGCCGAGGTATCGGTGCCCAAGGAGCTGACGCCCGGGCACCTTGAACGCCAGAGGGCGGCGGTTGAAAAACCGGTGCGAGACCTGAACCCGCTGACATCCGATATGGTAGAGCCGCTAACGGCACACGACATTCTCAGCTGGCAACGCCCAGGCGTTCAGCACGGGGTTTTCCGCAAGCTGCGTCTTGGTCAGTACCCGATCGAGGCCCGGCTGGATCTGCATCGCATGACGGTGGAAGAAGCCCGCCGGGAAGTGTTCGGTTTTATCAACGACTGCGTACATTACGGTTTACGCTCGGTGATCATCCTGCACGGCAAGGGCGAACGCAATCCCGATGGCATCGCCCAGCTCAAGAGCTACCTGGCGAAGTGGTTGCCAGAGCTGGACAACGTTCCGGCTTTCCATTCGGCAAAGAAACACCACGGTGGCACCGGCGCGGTTTACGTAATGGTCAGGAAAAACGATCGGGAAAAACAGCATAATCGGGAGATCCATGGTTCCAGATAAGGAATCGTCTGGATTATTCGCTACGACGGAAACACCGAATCGGGAGAATTAAGATGCGTTTGATTTTAGTGGCTTTGATTTCTGTACTGACATTGGCCGGCTGTAAAGACCGGGTAATCTGGAACGACAATGGCAAAGTGGAAAGTGCCACCCAGAACCGTGAAGTCTGGGATTCCAACGGCAAGCTGGAAACCGGTGAGCGCAAGATCTGGGTAAACAAGGATGGTGAAGACGTCGTCAAGTAAAGGCGTGGCGGTAAAACGCCCCGAACCTGCCAAAACAATAACATGATGAGGAGCACGGAATGGCTTTCACGCTGACTGTGAACGGTCGCCAGCATTCGCTGGATGTCGAACCCGATACCCCGTTGTTATGGGTGCTTCGGGATGAACTTGGGCTGAAAGGGACCAAGTTTGGCTGCGGTGCAGGCCTCTGTGGCGCCTGCACTGTGCACCTGAACGGTCAGCCCGCCCGTTCCTGCTCTACGCCGGTGGAGATGGCTGAAGGTGCCGAAATCACCACCATCGAAGGCCTGTCCGCTGATGGCGAGTTGCATCCGTTACAGAAAGCCTGGGTGGAACAGGGGGTGCCCCAGTGTGGTTATTGCCAGTCTGGCCAGATCATGACGGCCGCGCACCTGCTGGCCAACAACCCCTCTCCGGATCGCGAACAGATCGTCACCGCCATGACCGGCAACCTGTGTCGCTGCGGCACCTATCCTCGCATTGTGGCTGCGGTTGAGTCCGTCGCCGGTGGTGTGGGTCAGTACCAGACGGCCGGGGAGGATGCGTAATATGGCGATGAATCGACGGGATTTCCTGAAGGTCAGCACCTCGGCTTCCGGTGGACTGCTATTGGCGCTGAATCTGCCTGGTTGTGCCTCCGTGCAAACCGGCTATGAGCCTGAAACCGGAGAATGGAAACCGAACGCCTGGCTGGAACTCACCCTGGACAACGACATTATTTTCACCCTGGATCGGGTTGAGATGGGCCAGGGCACCTACACCGGCCTTACCACTTTGATAGCGGAGGAGCTGGATGTAGCGCCGGAGGCCATTCGCGTGGAATTTGCCCCGGTTGCTCCGGAGTACCGTAACCCGTTGTTCGGGCTCCAGCTTACCGGTGGCAGCACCAGTGTCGCCTCCAGTTGGCAGCCCCTGCGGGAGGCCGGAGCTTCGGCGCGACTGATGCTGGTGATGGCCGCCGCCCGGGTTTGGCGGGTCGAGCCGGGACAATGCAAAACGGAGGGCGGGTACGTACGCCACCCCAACGGCCTGGATTCCATGCCCTATGGCAAACTGGTGGAGTTGGCGGACAAAGAGGTGATTCGTGGTGATGTGCCACTGAAACCCCGCTCCCAGTGGAAATACATCGGCCGACAGGCCGGAAGGCTGGATGCCGAGGCCAAGTCCACCGGCCAGGCGATGTACGGGATAGACGTAGAGCTGCCGGATATGGTCTATGCCGTTATGACCCGGAGCCCCCGCTATGGCGGACTGGCGGTCAGTTTCAACCGCGATCAGGTTCGGGCCATGCCGGGCGTGCTTGATGCCTTCATCACCGAGCGCGGTGTGGCCGTAGTGGCAGATCGCTACTGGCGAGCCCGCAAGGCTCAGGAAGCGCTGGCAGTTGAGTGGGATTTTTCCGAGGCCGTCGGGTTATCCAATCCGGACGTGTTCAAACACTATCGTCAGGCCGCCGGTGATGATCCCGGCGAGGACGAACGGGTGGACGGTGACCCCGAGGCTGTTCTGGAGAAAGCGGGTACCCTGGTGGAGGCTGAATATGAGCAGCCGTACCTGGCCCACGCCACCATGGAACCAATGAATGCGACCGCCTGGTATCGGGACGGTGGCATGGAAGTCTGGGCGCCGACCCAGGCGCCGGATCTGGGCCGCATAGCCGCCGCGCGACACACCGATCTCTCTCCGGATGACGTGACTATCCACACGACCTTTCTTGGCGGTGGCTTCGGCCGCAGGTTGACCCAGGACTACATTGAGGAAGCAGCCCTGGTCGCCTACCGGGTGAAAGTGCCGGTCAAACTGATCTGGTCCCGGGAAGAAGACACCCGCCATGGCTTTTTCCGCCCGGCCATGTTGCATCGTATGGCGGCCAGTCTGGAGGATGGGCAGTTGACGGGCTGGGATCATCAGATTGTTGGCCCGCAGATACTTGACTGGTACGTCCGGAACGCTGCACCAGCCCAGTACCCCTGGGCACCAAAATTACTGTACGGCACATTGGGCCGGGTTGGCCTGATGGTTGAAGGTATCGCAACCCCGAAAGACATTTCGGCCATTGAGGGTGCTATTGGCTATCCCTACGCGGTACCCAATGTCCGGGTTCGGCATACCCATACTGACCCGGGCGTGCCAATTACCTGGTGGCGCTCCGTGGGCTATTCCCACAATGGTTTCGCGGTTGAGACCTTTATGGATGAACTCGCCAACCAGGCCAACGAAGATCCAGTCAGTTTCCGGCTGAAACTGCTGGAGAGTGAGCCCCGTCATCGGCGGGTTCTGGAGCGGGCTGCCGAGCTGGCGGGCTGGAACCAGCCGGTGCCAGAGGGCAGGGCGCGCGGAGTGGCCTTGTTCAAGAGCTTTGGTACCTATGTTGCCCAGGTGGTGGAAGCCAGTATTGAGCAGGGTGGAATTCGCGTTCATAAGGTCACGTGCAGCGTGGACTGTGGTCAGGTGGTGAACCCGCGAATTGTCGAGGATCAGATGACCGGCGGCATTGTCTTTGGCCTGACGGCGGCGCTGAACGGGGAAATTACCCTGGAGGGCGGCGAGGTGCAGCAAAGTAACTTCCACGATTATCGTCTGCTGCATATGCATCAGGTACCGGAGATGGTGGTGGATATTGTCGACAGCGAAGAGCCGCCCACCGGCGTTGGGGAACCTGGCGTCCCGCCGGTGATTCCGGCCCTGGGCAACGCCTTGTTTGCGCTGACCGGCAAGCGCCAGCGCCGTCTGCCCCTTAAAGCCTGAGCGGAATCGGTTTTACCCGGGCTGGGGTGGTTCTATAATGGCGCCAGATTCGCGCCCGGGCAGGGCTCGTACCAACCCGGAGGATGCCTGTGTTTGATGTAACCCGCTACGCCACCGCCGCCCAATCCATCGTCGAGGCCGGCCGCTTTCTCTACGACCGCGGCTGGTCGCCCGCCACCAGCAGTAATTATTCGGCTCGTATCGATGGCGACCATGTGGCGATAACGGTATCTGGCCGGCACAAGGGCCAGTTGGGCGCAGGCGACGTCATGGTGGTGGATCTTCATGGCCAGGCGGTGCAAAGCGATTGCCGCTCGTCGGCAGAAACCCTTCTGCACACGGTGATCTATCAGCTTTATCCCGAGGTTGGCGCCGTTCTGCATACCCACTCGGTCAAGGCTACCGTGCTTAGCCGCCTGATCCCGGCGGGGCAGGCACTGGAGCTTGAAGGCTATGAGCTACAGAAAGCCTTCAATGGCGTGCAAACCCATGAGGGTCAGCTGATTGTTCCCGTGTTCGACAACACCCAGGATATTCCGGCACTGGCTGAGGAAACCCGGGACTGGTTTGCGCGTCACCCGGAACAGCCTGGATACCTTATCCGCGGCCATGGTCTTTACACCTGGGGCCGCACGATGGCCGATTGCCTGCGCCATATTGAAGCGTTTGAATTTCTCTTTGAATGTGAACTCGAAACCATGAGGGTACGCCGATGACCACCCTGAGCATTTTTCATCAGAACCAGCCCGAGCAGGCCCAGACAGTCGTAACAGACCCGGACACCATCCGGAATAAACTGAGTGCCCACGGTGTGCATTTCGATCGTTGGGCAACCCGCGATCTGCCGGCCGATGCCACTCAGGAGGAGATTCTTGAGGCCTATGCCGACGAAGTGGCACGGCTCAAGCAGGATTGGGGGTTTCAGACCGCCGACGTGGTCAGCCTGACCGCGGATCACCCCCAGAAAGACGCGTTCCGTCAGAAATTTCTGGATGAGCACACCCACAGCGAGGACGAAGTGCGCTTCTTCGTTCGTGGTCAGGGGTTGTTTTACCTGCACTTCGGTGACCAGGTATACGCGCTGCTGTGCGAGAAGAATGACCTGATCAGTGTGCCTGACGGCACCCGGCACTGGTTTGATATGGGGCCGGAGCCTGAGTTCACCTGTATCCGGTTATTCAGCAACCCGGAAGGCTGGGTTGCGAGCTTTACCGGTGAGGATATCGCTTCCCGGCTGCCACGTTATGAGAGCCTGGCGGGAGGGGCCTGATGATTCGAGTGATCCTGACGGACATCGAGGGCACCACCAGTTCGATCTCCTTTGTACACGATGTCCTGTTTCCCTACGCCAGCGAGCACCTGCCAGGGTTTATCCGGGCCAACCACCACACTCTGCCGGCGGTGGCGGAACAGCTGGCGCGGGTGGCAGAGATCAGTGGTACTGACCCGAAAGATATCGATGGCCTGATTGATGTGCTGCAAGGGTGGATTGCCGAAGATCGCAAAGAGGGCTCACTCAAGGCTCTGCAAGGCATGGTCTGGGAGCAGGGCTATCATAGTGGTGAGCTGAAAGGCCATATCTATCCGGATGCCGCGGATTATCTCAAGCGCTGGCATGATCGGGGCCTGAGACTGTTCGTATATTCCTCCGGATCCGTCAAGGCCCAGAAGTTGATCTTCGGCCACAGCAATGAAGGCGACTTCACGGTTTTCTTCTCAGGCTATTTTGACACGGCCGTCGGGGGAAAAAAGGAGGCGCAGTCCTATCGCAACATTCTTGCGGAACTGGGAGTCGATGCGGGCACTGTATTGTTTCTGTCCGATGTTGAGGAAGAACTGCGTGCTGCCGAGGAAGCCGGCCTGAAAACTGTTTGGCTGGTAAGAGAAGGCGAACTGCCGGATACCGCCCGGGTCGTGGCCAGGGATTTTTCGGAGGTTGATGCGCTTTTGCGCAAACGATAGGAGGTGATTCATGCCCGGGCGCCGCTGGTATTCATGGCTGTTGCCGGGGGTGTGTGCACTGAGCCTGGTCGGCTGCAATCCCTTTTCAGACGCTGAATCCCTCACCGGTGAGTATCTGGAACGTTTGGCCCGGGTGCTCGATACCGCGCCCGTTACCAGGGCAGAGCTGCCCGCCGCCTCCATTCCCCCCAGGCGGCGGGAGCGTGTGCTGGCCTTGCCGGAGCTGGACCTGGGCATGCTGGATTTTCTGTCGCTTTACGGCTGCGAGCTCCAGTATGTGGTGGGCGAACGCAATTCCGTGATGGGCAAGGTGATGCAGCCCATCAATCAGTTACGCTATGAGACTCGTTTTATCCGTGCCGCGGAGGCCTGTCTGCCCGAGGTAGACGACGAGGAACTGACAGACGCCCTGGAATCCGCCATTGAAAGCAAACGGGACAGTCTGCCGCTGGCTGTCTGGAATGCTACCTGGGGCACCGAGGAAGTAGAGCGCCAGTTTACCCTGTCCAAAGGGTATTATCCGGTGGCGGAAACGGGCAATCCCGCGTCGGATCTGGTCCGGGATCTGCAGCAGCTGAACCGCCAGGTGGAAGCCTTACTGGCTCAGAAGCTCGAGATCTCCCTGGAGAATCTCGGCCAGGTCCATCAGCGCTGGCAGGCGGATGTGCTGGCGGGCCAGACTATTAACAGCGCCCGCTTGCTGATCAGCACCCTGAATGCCGGCACCGAGCTGCTCGGCACTCGACTGGAGGGCCGGCCGCTGTGTCTCAATGGCCAGCCCAATAACCAGTCGGAAATTGTTCAGAACTTCTTCTTCAGTATCTATATCGGAAAAATCCAGCCGTACATGAGTGATGTCAGCCGGGCACGGGATGCGCTGATTGCGGGCTTTGAGGAACTCACCAGACAGCAGCAAGCCGTGATGCCAGAGAGTTTTACGCCCTGGTACCAGCGTCATCTGGCGGCCGATACCCGGAATAGCCTCTGGCAGGAACTGGATCAGGCCATGATGCGGCATACCCGGCACTGGCAGGATCTCTTGGGGCAGTGCGGGCTTCGTCCGGGCGCCTGATTGTCCGTTTTGTTCAGCGTTGGCTTTCCGGCGTTACCCTCAGAATTTCCTCCACCGTGGTCAGTCCCGCGGCCACTTTCTGGGCGCCATTGAGCCGCAATGACTTCATGCCTTCTTTGTAGGCATCCAACCGAAGCTGTTCCAGCTCGCAGTGATCGGTGATCTGGCGGGTGAGTTTGTCTGACAGTGCCATAATCTCGTATACCCCTGCTCGGCCCATGTAACCGGTGTTCCGGCATTCCAGGCAGCCGACCGGCTGGTAGAACTGCCGGGGCAGCAGTGCCTTCCACGGCCGGGTCAGCGTCTGCCAGGCGTGAGCATCCGACTCCCCGGGCTGCTTGCAGTGCGGGCAGAGCGTACGCGCCAGTCGCTGGGCCATCACGCCGAGTACCGTGGCCCGGATCAGATAGGGCGGAATGCCCAGCTCCATCAGGCGGGTGATGGCGCTGGGGGCATCGTTGGTATGCAGCGTTGAGAGAACCAGATGCCCGGTTAGCGCTGCCTGCACTGCCATTTCAGCGGTTTCCAGATCCCGGATCTCACCGATCATGATGATGTCCGGGTCCTGCCGCAGCAGGGCACGAACACCGTGGGCAAAGGTCAGGTCGATATTGGTTTGCACCTGCATCTGGTTGAATGCGGGCTCCACCATCTCGATCGGATCCTCAATGGTGCAGATGTTGAGCTCCGGAGATGCCAGTTGTTTGAGTGTGGAATACAGCGTGGTGGTTTTACCGGAACCGGTGGGCCCGGTTACCAGCACGATACCGTGGGGCCGCGAGGTCATGGTTTGCCAGCGTTCCCGGTCTTCCTTGCTGAAGCCCAGTTGCTCGAAGGATTTGAGCAGTACCTCCGGGTCAAAAATCCGCATCACCATTTTTTCACCGAACGCCGTTGGCATAGTGGCCAGGCGCAGCTCCACTTCGCTGTTATCGGGTTTGCGGGTCTTGATGCGGCCGTCCTGGGGTCGTCGTTTCTCGGCCACGTTCAGGCGCCCGAGGATTTTCAGGCGGCTGGTTACGGCCACCCCAACATGTTCCGGGAATTCGTAGACGTTGTGCAGTACCCCGTCGATCCGGAACCGCACCTGGGTAACCGTGCGCCGGGGCTCTATATGAATGTCGGAGGCTCGCTGCTCGAAGGCATATTGCAGCAGCCAGTCAACAATTTTGACTACATGCTGGTCGTTGGCGTCCGGATTCTCGCTGGCGCCGAGGTCCAGCAACTGTTCGAAATTCTGATTTCCGGTACCGCTTGACGACTGGCCGCCACTGGCTTTGCTGACCGAGCTTGCCAGTTGATAGAACTCGACGGTGTAACGGCGGATATCCTCTGGATTGGCGACCACCCGGCGAATGTCCTTGCGTACCGCCTGGCGGAGGTTGCTTTCCCATTCCCGCTTGAAAGGTTCGGTGCTGGCAATTACGACTTCATCCGGTGTGATCTCCACCGCGAGAATGCCATGGCGTTGTGCGAAGGCGTAGGACATCACCCGCGCGATGGCCGGCGTGTCGATCTTGAGCGGGTCTATATGGTAGTAGTCCTGACCACCCCAGCGCGCAAGCCAATGGGTCAGCCGCTCCAGATCAAGAGTTCGGCCGTCCCGCTGGCTGGTCAGTGCGGCAATTGCCACCAGTTCAAGAGGGTGCCGCTGTGGCGTATGGCCGGCACCCGAGGCGGCACCGAGATTGGCCGTCAGTACTTTTTCAGCATCTCGCTGGGCGATCTCGCCGCTTTCCACCAGCGCTGAGCAGATGTCCCTCAAGGTCAGGGTCTGGCGATGCGGCGGTGCCGGCATGGTCACGATGTCATTCGCCATCTATGTGCCTCCGGGAGCCATCAGCATCAGTTTGCGACCGGTCGATTGACCTTGAGGTGCACCATGGCAACGGTAAACAACAGGAATGTCAGAATAGTCAGTGTCACCGGGCCGGCCGCGCCCTCCGACAGCCAGGCCGAAACCACGGCCTGAGTGAAGTAGAAGATCACCACAAAGGCCAGCCAGATATAACCCCGATTGTGACCGCGGAAGACCGGCACTGCAAAAGCCAGCAGCGGCAGGAGTTTGACGGTCAGCATCAGCGGTATGGAGACGCCCTCGACCGGCGCGGGCCAGAACGTAGTGACCAGCAGGGTGGCGAGCACGGCCAGGTAAAGGGCGATGGTCAGGCGTGCGGTATTTCTGGCTTTGTCGTTGTGGAGCATGGAGCAGTCCGCATTAAGGGTTGTTTGAAAGTTTGGTCCAGTTTAGTTGGCCAGTTTCAGGGCCAGTCTGGCGAGGCGTTCACCGAAGGCCTGGCACAGGGTTTTCTCATGGTCACTCAGAGCCTGCTGTTCACCCGTGCCGGCCCAGTGGGAGGGGCCATACGGTGTGCCTCCGGTGGCGGTCTCGTTGAGCGCGCTTTCGGAATAGGGCAGGCCACACAGTACCATGCCGTGATGCAGTAACGGCATCATCATGGTTAGCAAGGTGGTTTCCTGGCCCCCGTGCAGGCTGCCGGTGGAGGTAAAGGCGCCTGCCGGTTTGCCGGCCAGTTTGCCGTTGAGCCAGAGGTCGCCGGTGCCGTCCAGAAAGTGCTTGAGTGGTGCTGCCATGTTCCCGAAGCGGGTCGGGCTACCCAGGGCGAGACCTGCGCACTCCGCCAGGTCGGCTTTGGTGGCATAGGGTGCTCCGGCATCCGGTACCGGGGGCAGGCTGGCGGCGGTGTCCGGGGAAACCGGTGGAACCGTCCGGATTCTGGCTTCAATGCCTGGCACTCTGGCAACGCCGCGGCCTATCTGGGTGGCCATCTCGGCGGTCTGTCCGTTGCGGCTGTAATAGAGTACCAACAGATAGGGGGTGGTCTCGGTCATCGGTAACCCTGGTTGTCAGAGAATGTCCAGTACGCTTTCTGGAGGCCGGCCGACGGCGGCCTTGCCGTTAGCCAGCACGATCGGGCGCTCTATCAGTTTCGGTGTATTCACCATGGCACGTACCAGGACTTCGCGGCTGAGATCCGGGTTGTCCAGCCCTTGTTCCCGGTATTCGGCTTCCTTGGTTCGCATGAGTTCCCTGGGTTCGCAACCAAGCAGATCCAGAATGTGTAGAAGTTCCTGCTCTGTCGGTGGCGTCTCAAGGTAGCGTATAATCTCCGGTTCGATGCCCTTTTGCTGCAACAGTTCCAGGGTCTGGCGTGATTTTGAGCACCTGGGGTTATGGAAAATACGGGTAGCTTCTGTCATGGTCGTGGCCGTTTAACCTATTGATTGCAGACTTTTCAGGGGCGTTAGTCTAACAGGAGGATAACCCTTGCAGTACCCTCAGTCCGGGCTCTTTTGTAGTGGCGAACGTTGGCTGGCATGGCCGGTACTCATGCTGATGCTGTTGTTGGTCTCAGGTTGTGAAAAGATCGAGCTGGAACGGGCCGACGGCACCCTGGCCAACTGGGACAAGTACCGCGGCCAATGGGTACTGGTGAATTACTGGGCGGAGTGGTGCAAACCCTGCCTTGAGGAAATCCCCGAGCTGAACGAGTTGGACAAGGCTCCGGATATTGCGGTGCTTGGGGTTAATTTTGATGGCGTTACGGGTGTGCCGCTGGTTGAACTTGGCGAACGTATGGGGATTGAATTTACCATGCTGGCCTCTGATCCGGGGCCCGGGTTCGGTTGGCAGGTGCCGATGGCGCTGCCTGCCACTTTCGTTGTGGATCTTGAAGGCACCCTGATTGAGGCCCGATTCGGGCCCCAGACCGAAGAAGACATCCGAGCACTGATTGGCGAATGACCATGGCAAACACCTTTGTACACCTGCGCGTTCACTCCGAATACTCCATGGTGGATGGCCTGGTTCGGGTCAAACCGTTGATCGGCCGGGTCGCGGAACTGGGCATGCCGGCGGTTGGCCTGACCGAACAGTCCAACATGTGCTCACTGGTACGTTTCTACAAGGCCGCCATGGGCGCGGGCGTCAAGCCCATTATCGGTGCCGATATCTGGCTGGAGAATCCGGATGAGCCCGAAACCCCGTTCCGGCTGACCTTGCTGGCCCGAGACAACGATGGTTACCTGAACCTGACGGAGATCATTTCCCAGGGCTATACCGAAGGCCAGCGCTACGGCAAGCCGATTGTCCAGAAAAGCTGGCTGGAATCCCGTGCCAAGGGCCTGATTGTGCTGTCCGGCGCCAAGATGGGGGACGTCGGCAAGGCCTTGCTGGCCGGGAAGCCGGAACTGGCCAGGGAGCGTGCAGACTACTGGCGAAAACTGTATCCCGACAGTTATTACCTGGAATTGCAGCGCACCGGGCGGGCCGGTGACGAAGATTGTCTGCACATGAGTGTGGAGTTGGCGGCTGAACTCGGTTTACCGGTGGTGGCGACCAATGATGTGCACTTCCTCGAGGCGGATGATTTCGAAGCCCACGAAGCCCGGGTCTGCATCGGCGAAAGCCGGACTCTGGACGATCCCAGGCGGGATCGTCGGTTCAGCGACCAGCAATATCTTCGCAGCGCCGAGGAAATGATCGAGCTGTTCTCGGACATTCCGGAAGCCGTGGAAAACACCGTGGAAATCGCCAGGCGCTGTTCGGTGAAGGTCCGGATGGGCGAATACTTTCTGCCTAATTACCCCATTCCGGACGGTATGACCATGGACGAATATTTTCGCCATGTGTCGGAAGAAGGACTGGAAGCCCGGCTGGCGAAGACCCTGAGCAAGGACGATCCGGAGTATGATCAAAAGCGTGAAGAGTATTACAAGCGCCTGAAGTTTGAGCTGGATATCATTATCCAGATGGGGTTCCCCGGCTACTTCCTGATCGTAATGGACTTCATCAAGTGGGCCAAGAACAACGGCGTTCCGGTAGGGCCGGGCCGGGGTTCCGGTGCAGGCTCGCTGGTGGCGTATGCGCTGCTGATCACGGACCTGGATCCATTGGAATACGACCTGCTGTTCGAGCGGTTCCTTAACCCGGAGCGGGTCTCCATGCCTGACTTCGACGTCGACTTCTGCATGGAAGGCCGGGACCGCGTCATCGACTACACCGCCCAGAAATACGGCCGGGAAGCGGTATCCCAGATTATTACCTTCGGTACCATGGCCGCCAAGGCGGTGGTCCGTGATGTGGCCCGGGTGCAGGGAAAATCCTATGGCCTGGCAGACAAACTCTCCAAACTGATCCCCTTTGAAGTGGGCATGACCCTGAACAAGGCGATCGAGCAGGAGCCCCAGCTCAAAGAATTCCTGGAGCAGGATGAAGAAGCCCAGGAAATCTGGGAGATGGCTCTGAAGCTGGAAGGCGTGTGCCGCAACGCCGGCAAGCACGCCGGGGGCGTGGTGATCGCACCCACCAAGATCACCGATTTTTCGCCGCTTTACTGTGATGACGAAGGCGGCAGTCTGGTGACCCAATTTGACAAGGGCGATGTGGAAGACGCCGGCCTGGTGAAATTTGACTTTCTGGGCCTGCGAACCCTGACCATCATCAAATGGGCACTGAACATGATCAACCCGCGCCGGCAGCAGCGTGGGGAAGGCGAGCTCGACATCAGCGCGATTCCGCTGGACGACAAGCCCTCTTTTGACATGCTCAAGAAGGCAGAGACCACGGCGGTATTCCAGTTGGAATCCCGGGGTATGAAAGATCTTATCCGCCGCCTGCAACCGGACTCCCTGGAAGACATGATCGCCCTGGTCGCCCTGTTCCGTCCCGGTCCGCTGCAGTCCGGCATGGTGGATGACTTTATTGACCGGAAGCACGGTCGGCAGCCGTTGTCTTATCCGCACCCGGATTACCAGTATCAGGGCCTGAAGCCGGTTCTGGAGCCCACCTACGGGGTTATCCTGTACCAGGAGCAGGTCATGCAGATCGCTCAGGTGATGGCGGGCTATACCCTTGGTGGCGCCGACATGCTGCGCCGGGCCATGGGTAAGAAGAAGCCTGAAGAAATGGCCAAGCAGAAGGCCATCTTCCTGGACGGTTGTGAAAACAACGGCATCGACAAGACGCTGGCGGAAAACATTTTTGACCTGGTGGAGAAGTTCGCCGGTTACGGCTTCAACAAGTCCCACTCCGCCGCCTACGCGCTGGTGTCTTACCAGACTCTGTGGCTGAAAGCCCACTATCCGGCCGAGTTTATGGCCGCGGTACTCACCGCCGATATGCAGAACACCGACAAGGTGGTGACGCTGGTGGAAGAGTGCCGCAACATGAAGCTGGACTTGCTGGTGCCGGACGTCAGCCGGTCCGCTTATACCTTTACCGTTAACGATCAGGGCCAGATTGTGTACGGCCTGGGCGCAATCAAGGGCCTGGGTGAAGGTCCCATCGAGAGCATTGTGGAAGCGGCCAAAGCAGGCCCCTTCCAGGATATCTTTGATTTCTGCCGCCGGGTGGATCTGAAAAAGGTCAACAAGCGGGCCATGGAAGCCCTGATTCGCTCTGGCGCCATGGATAAACTGGGTGCCGATCGCGCCAAGCTGATGGCCAGTATCGACAAGGCCATCCAACAAGCGGACCAGCAGTCCCGCAACGATGCCGCCGGCATGGTGGACATGTTCGGAGAAATGCTTGAGGGCGGTGGCGACGATGAAGACGCCTATGCGGACGTTGCCCACGTTCGGGAGTGGCCGGAGAAAGAGCGTCTGAAAGGCGAAAAGGACACTCTGGGCCTGTACCTTACCGGCCACCCCTTTGATGAATACGAACGGGAAGTGCGTCGGTTTGTCCGTTGCTCAATCGCCGATCTGAAGCCCAATAAATCGCCACAGCGGGTAGCCGGGCTGGTGGTGGCCCAGCGCACCATGAAGACCAAGACCGGCTCTACCATGTGCTTCATTACTCTGGATGATCGCAGCGCCCGGATTGAGGCTACCCTGTTTTCCGAGGCCTTCTTCGAGAACCGGGAGTTGCTGCAGTCGGATCAGGTAATTGTGGTGGAAGGACAGGTCAGCCACGATGATTACTCCGGCCAGATGAAAATGCGGGTCAGCAGCGTGATGGATGTGGCGACCGCCCGTCAGCAATTCAGCCGGGGGATCAAACTGGCGTTGCGTTCAGAGCAGTTGCAGAATGGACTTCTGGAGAAGCTGGACGATACCCTCAGGCCGTTTCGCAGTGAAGGCAGTCCGGTCTGGATTGAGTACCGCAGTGCCGAGGCCAGCACCCGTATTGAACTGGGTGAAAGCTGGCGGGTACAGCCAGACGACACACTGTTGTTCGAGCTGAAGCACTTGGTGGGCGACCAGTCTGTGGAACTGGTCTATGATTAAGACCAATGTCCGCTTTAGCCTTGCCGGCAGCGCTGCTATCTTTGTCCCAAATTCTGGTTTTGGCGGGTTTCGGCCCGCCTGGCAATAAAATGATGGAACATCATGAACCCTAACTACCTGGATTTCGAACAGCCGATCGCCGACCTGGAAGCCAAGATTGAAGAGCTTCGCATGGTGGGTAACGACACCGATATCAATATCACCGACGAAATCAGCCGCCTGAAAAAGAAGAGCATCAGTCTGACCGAGTCGATCTTCTCCGACCTTAAGTCCTGGGACATTGCCCGTCTGGCCCGGCACCCGCGCCGGCCCTATACCCAGGATTATATTGACCTGATCTTCGAGGATTTTGACGAACTGCATGGTGACCGACGCTACGCCGATGATCTGTCGATCATTGGCGGCACCGCTCGCCTCGATAACACGCCGGTCATGATTATCGGCCACCAGAAGGGTCGTGAAGTGCGGGACAAGGTCAAGCGCAACTTCGGGATGCCTCGTCCGGAAGGTTATCGCAAGGCTCTGCGCCTGATGGAAATGGCTGAACGTTTCAAAATGCCGATTCTGACCTTTATCGATACCCCGGGCGCTTATCCCGGTATCGGTGCCGAAGAGCGCGGACAGAGTGAAGCCATCGCATTCAACCTCGCGGTGATGTCGAGACTGAAAACTCCGATTATCTCTACCGTGATCGGCGAGGGTGGTTCCGGTGGCGCACTGGCGATCGGTGTCTGCGACCAGCTCAACATGTTGCAGTACTCCACCTACGCCGTTATTTCTCCGGAAGGCTGCGCCTCCATCCTCTGGAAGAGCGCCGAGTACGCCGCTCAGGCGGCTGAGGCCATGGGCGTTACCGCCGATCGTCTGAAAGAGCTGGGTGTGGCGGATCACGTGATCGATGAGCCGCTGGGCGGCGCTCACCGTAATCCGGAAAAAATGGCGGAAACCCTGAAGACGTCGCTGGCCCAGGGCGTGGCTGAGCTGAGCCGATTGCCGCTGGATGAACTGGTTTCCCGCCGGTACGAGCGTCTTACCCGCTATGACGGCGGGCGGTAACACCGCTCGCCGGGATACCTGGCCCGAAGACCTGATCGGGCCGGTTCAGAAACTTCCCGCCTGTAAAGAACTCTGGGTCGCCCTGAGCGGCGGCCTGGACTCATCCCTGCTTTTGCATGTTGTTGCGGCTGTTTATCCGGGCGTCAGGGCGTTGCACATCAATCATCAGCTACAGCCCAATCACGACCAGACTGAACGCGCCTGTGTGGAGCTCTGTAAGGGATTGGGCGTTGAACTTGAAGTGCGTCGAGTGTCCGTGGATACCGCAGTAGGGAGCCTCGAAGATTCGGCCAGGGCGGCGCGCTATGAGGTCTTCAAGGAGGTTCTGCAAGACGACGACCTTCTGCTGATGGCACACCATGCAGACGACCAGGCGGAAACGGTTCTGTTCCGGCTGCTGCGTGGTACCGGCGTAAACGGTCTGGCCGGAATGCCAACCTCCCGGTCACTCGGGCGAGGGCACCTATACCGGCCCTGGCTTGGCGTAACCCGCAGTCGGTTGGAGCAGGTAGCGCGTGAGCAGGGGGTAAGCTGGACAGAAGACCCCAGCAACCAGAGTGAAGTGCACGACCGCAATTATCTGCGGCACTCGGTAATGCCGGGCCTAAAACAGCGTTGGCCGGGTTTGTTGAAACGCGTTGCCCACACTGCCCGGGCCTGTGCCGAGAGTGAAATCCTGAGTCAGCGGCTGGCGGAGTTGCAATGGCAGAGTTGCGGCGATGATAAAGGTCGAATCCGGCTGGCCCCCTTCTCTGCGCTCGGGCAGATTGAACGCCGGAACCTGGTGCGCTGGTGGATTCATGGCCGGGGATTGCCGGTTCCGGCGCTGTCGGGCTGGGACTCAGCACTTGACCAGTTGATTCATGCCGGGCCGGACCGCTCACCGGAAATTCTTGGAAACGGATTCTGTATCCGCCGTTATCGGGATCATCTGTACCTGGTGGCTGAGGTCCGGATTCCGGAAGCCCCCAGATCCTTGTTGCCTGGTCAGTTATTGAAGTGGGGGTGGTGGACCCTTCAACTGGTTCCGGATTCGCTGAGCACTACACCGGAATCTTCCTGCCCGGAAATAAGGGTATCTACGAGGCAGGGCGGGGAGCGAATCCGGTTCGGGGCCAATTTACCCTCCCGGTCGTTGAAAACCTGGTTGCAGGAGCAGGGCGTGCCGCCCTGGGAGAGAGCAGCACTGCCGTTGGTTTGCGAGGTCTCGGCGGCTGGAGAGGCATGGATTGCCATTGGCGATTTGTGGTGTTCTGAACAATACTCCGGAGGCGCCCATGCCGCCGGCTGGCGGCTGATTGTGGAGCGGGATTGTGATTGAGTAGAGAGGGGCTTTCTGGTAGTCTGGCGTCCCATCTTGAGATGAATAATCTCCCTCCTTCACCGAACCAGATAATCACGGAATCTGCATGACGCGTTATATTTTCGTCACCGGCGGTGTCGTGTCCTCATTGGGGAAAGGTATTGCGTCTGCCTCACTGGCAGCCATCCTTGAGGCACGCGGCCTGAAGGTCACCATTCTCAAGCTGGACCCGTACATCAACGTGGACCCCGGCACCATGAGCCCGTTCCAGCACGGTGAGGTTTTCGTCACCGAAGATGGCGCGGAAACCGACCTCGACCTTGGCCACTACGAGCGTTTCATTCGCACTCCAATGACCAAACGCAATAACTTCACCACCGGCCGGGTGTACGAAGAGGTTATTCGCAAGGAGCGTCGGGGCGATTATCTGGGTGGTACCGTTCAGGTCATTCCGCACATCACCGACGAAATCAAACGCCGTGTGGTGGAAGGCGCAGCGGGTGCCGACGTGGCACTGATTGAAGTCGGTGGCACGGTAGGTGATATCGAATCCCTGCCGTTCCTGGAAGCCTGCCGTCAGCTGAAGGTGGAAGTAGGCTCCCAGCGTGCACTGTTCATGCACCTGACGCTGGTTCCTTACATTGCTACCGCCGGCGAGATCAAAACCAAGCCGACTCAGCATTCCGTGAAAGAAATGCGCTCCATCGGCCTGCAGCCGGATATCCTGCTGTGCCGCTCTGAGCACGAAGTAGACGCCAGCTCCCGTCGCAAGATTGCCCTGTTCACCAACGTGGAAGAGCGTGCGGTCATCCCGATGCAGGATGCCAGGTCCATCTACGCCATTCCGCGCATGCTGCACGAATACGGTCTGGACCAGTTGGTTATCGAACGCTTCGGCCTGGATGCTCGTGAAGCAGACCTGAGCGAATGGGACGCGGTTGTGGATTCACTGATGAATCCGCAGGACGAAGTCACCATCGCCATGGTCGGCAAATACATGGAGCTGCTGGACGCCTACAAGTCCCTGATCGAATCCCTGCTGCACGCCGGTATCAAGACACGCACCAAGGTCAACATCAACTACATCGACTCCGAAGACATCGAACGCGACGGCACCTCCGTGCTGGAATCCGCCGATGCCATTCTGGTGCCCGGTGGCTTTGGTGAGCGTGGCGTGGAAGGCAAGATCCGCACTGTTCAATACGCCCGTGAAAACAAGGTGCCGTATCTGGGCATCTGCCTGGGTATGCAGGTGGCGGTTATCGAATACGCCCGCAACGTGGCAGGCCTGAAAGACGCCCACAGCACGGAATTCCGTGAACACACACCGGAGCCAGTTGTCGGCCTGATCACCGAATGGCTCGATGCCACCGGTGAAAAAGAAGAGCGCACCGAGGAATCCGACCTGGGCGGCACCATGCGTCTGGGTGCCCAGGATTGTGTACTGACTGAAGGCTCCACCATCGTTGGCTGCTACGGCAAGAAGACCATCCGTGAGCGCCATCGTCACCGTTACGAAGTCAACAACCACTTCCTGCCGAGACTGGAAGAAGCAGGCCTGCAAATCTCCGGCCGCTCTGCCGATGGCAAACTGGTTGAAGTGGTGGAGGCGCCGAACCACCCCTGGTTTGTTGCCTGCCAGTTCCACCCGGAATTTACCTCAACACCCCGCGACGGCCATCCGCTGTTCAAGGGCTTTGTTGAAGCCGCGCTGGCGAACAAGAAAGGATCCTGATTATGGTGCGCAGCAACCTGAACGTCTCGGGCATCGAGATCGCCAACGATAGGCCGTTTGTGCTGTTCGGCGGCATGAACGTGCTTGAGTCCAGGGAACTGGCGTTTGAAGTGGCGGAAAAGTATGTGGATGTCTGCACTCGTCTGGGCATCCCGTACGTATTCAAGGCGTCCTTCGACAAAGCCAACCGCTCATCCGTCAACTCCTTCCGCGGCCCCGGCCTCGACAAGGGGTTGCAGATCCTGGCTGATATCAAGAGCAAGTATGGCGTACCGATCATCTCGGACGTGCACGAGCCCGGCCAGGCTGCCCCGGCGGCGGAAGTCTGCGACATCATACAGTTGCCTGCTTTCCTGAGTCGCCAGACTGACCTGGTGGTGGCCATGGCCAAAACCGGTGCGGTAATCAACATCAAGAAAGCCCAGTTCCTGGCACCCCAGGAAATGAAGCATATCATCACCAAGTGCGAAGAAGCCGGCAACGACCAGATCATCCTCTGCGAACGCGGCACCAGCTTCGGCTACAACAACCTGGTGGTGGACATGCTCGGCTTTGGCATCATGAAACAGATGAATGTGCCGGTGTTCTTCGACGTCACCCACGCCCTGCAGATGCCGGGCGGTCGGGCCGACTCCGCCGGTGGCCGCCGAGCCCAGGTCACCGACCTGGCCCTGGCGGGCATGTCCCAAAGCCTGGCGGGCCTGTTCCTTGAGGCTCACCCAGACCCGGATAACGCCAAATGCGATGGCCCCTGCGCCTTGCGCCTGAGCCAGCTGGAACCGTTCCTTGAGCGAGTGAAAGCTGTCGACGATCTGGTAAAAAGTTTTAAACCTATCGACACCGCCTGATTGGCGGTGTTGGTGTTTAAGAGACTGCATACTGAATAGTTTGGGAGCGAGCGACTGGAACGACTTTGCGAAAATTTTGAGGGCCATGGATGGCCCGAAATAAGCGCACATGGATGTGCTTGTAGCGGTTTTCGCAAAGTCGTTCCAGTTGATCGCTCTGGCACCAGCTTGATAGACAACTTAGTGTTTAGATACTGAAAATCTGGAGAAATTTTCGAATGACCAAGATTGCCAACATCAAAGCCCGTGAGGTTCTGGATTCCCGTGGTAACCCCACCGTGGAAGCAGACGTCATCCTGGAAGACGCCACCCTGGGCCGCGCTTGCGCGCCGTCCGGCGCCTCTACCGGTTCCCGCGAAGCTCTGGAACTGCGCGATGGTGACGCCTCCCGTTACCTCGGTAAAGGTGTTCGCAAAGCCGTTGAAGCCATCAACGGTCAGATTCGTGACGCCCTGCTGGGTAAAGATGCCGCCGACCAGCGCAGTCTGGACCAGATCATGATCGACCTGGACGGCACCGAAAACAAAGCCAACCTGGGCGCCAACGCCATCCTGGCCGTATCCCTGGCTGCCGCCAAAGCCGCAGCGATCTCCCTGGGCAAGCCTCTGTATGAGCACATCGCCGATGTAAACGGCACCTCCGGCAAGTTCTCCATGCCGGTGCCGATGATGAACATCCTCAACGGTGGTGAGCACGCCGACAACAACGTCGACATCCAGGAATTCATGGTCCAGCCGGTCTCCGTGAACAGCTTCGGTGAAGCCCTGCGCGTTGGTGCCGAAATCTTCCATAGCCTCAAGAAAGTGCTGAAGGCCCAGGGCCTGAATACAGCCGTAGGCGACGAAGGCGGTTTTGCACCCAACCTGCCGTCCAACGAAGCAGCCCTGGCGGCGATCAAGGAAGCCGTCGAGAAAGCCGGTTATGAACTGGGCAAAGACGTCACTCTGGCGCTGGACTGTGCCTCTTCCGAGTTTTACAAAGATGGCCAGTACCAGCTGTCTGGTGAAGGCAAGAGCTTCGATTCCGAAGGCTTTGCCGATTACCTGTCCGGCCTGTGCGACCGTTACCCGATTGTGTCCATCGAAGATGGTATGGACGAGAGCGACTGGGACGGCTGGAAAGTGCTGACCGACAAACTGGGCAGCAAGGTTCAACTGGTCGGGGATGACCTTTTTGTCACCAATACCAAGATTCTGAAGCAGGGTATCGAGAAGGGCATTGGTAATTCCATTCTGATCAAGTTCAATCAGATCGGTAGCCTGACCGAGACTCTGGATGCCATCAAGATGGCTCAGGATGCTGGCTACACGGCGGTCATTTCTCACCGCTCCGGTGAAACCGAAGATACCACCATTGCGGATCTGGCCGTAGCTACCTGTGCTGGCCAGATCAAAACTGGTTCTCTGTGTCGTTCCGACCGGGTTGCCAAGTACAACCAGCTGCTGCGTATTGAAGAGGCGCTGGAAGGCAAGGCACCATACCGTGGCCTGAGCGAAATCAAAGGTCAGGGTTGAGGATTAGCGACGTTTTCTGACCTGCCGGTCCATTCCGGCAGGTAACAAAATGTTAAGGCCATCGCGTTCTGAATGAAAATTCAGACACGATGGCCTTTTTGTACAGTGACTTACAGAAAATTGTTGCTAATCTACTATAAGGTCTATACTTGACCCTCGACTCGTTTATTTTGTTGTTCATTTTCTGTACGGATTCGGCATGAAATCGCTTTGGGCCATTCTGGTAGTGCTGATACTCCTGCTGCAGGTTCGCCTGTGGATCGGGGAGGGCAGTTTTGCGCAGGTGTGGGCCCTGGAGCAGTCGATTGCCGAGCAGCGGGAAGAGAATGCCGAGTTGGCGGCCCGGAATGACCGGCTTTATGCGGAGGTGCGGAATCTTCGCAATGAGCAGGGCGCCGTTGAGGAGCGGGCCCGGATGAATCTTGGCCTGATTCGTGAGGATGAGACGTTCTTTCTCGTTGTTGAAAATTGATTTCAGACCCGGGTGGTGCGAGCGCCGGGGAGTGTCTCTCCGGGAACCGCTACAAGCACATCCATGTGCGCTTCTCTCAGGCCATCCCTGGCCTTCGAAATTCCCGGAGAGACACTCCCCGACGCTCACCTGACCTTTGAAGTGCCGTCCCATGAAAAATGCAGATCTTTGGCTTATTGTCCCCGCCGCCGGTATCGGCCAGCGCATGAACGCCGAATGCCCCAAGCAATACCTCAAAATCAATAACCGTTTCATCCTGGATATCACCCTGTCCCGTTTGTTGGACAACGCCCCGTTTAAAGGTTGTATGGTGCCGCTGAATCCGAAGGACCACTGGTGGCCGGAGAGTGAGTCGGCGAGGGATGATCGGGTGCAGACCTGTACTGGGGGCAAAGAACGGGCGGATTCGGTGTTGTCGGCTCTGGTAGCCCTGGAGGGGCAGGCGGCGGATAATGACTGGGTGCTGGTACATGATGCGGCGCGGCCATGTGTTCATTCTGAAGATCTGTCCCGTCTGATTGAGACCTTGTCTGAGCATCCGGTGGGTGGTTTGCTGGCTGCGCCGGTGGCGGACACGTTGAAGCTTGCGGAGGCCGGATCATTGCCGGTGGTGAGTGAGACCATTGACCGGAGCCGGTTGTGGCGGGCGTTGACGCCGCAGATGTTCCGGTTCGGAGCGTTAAAACAGGCGTTGTCATTGTGTCTGGAACGTGGCCAGGCGATTACGGATGAGTCCTCTGCCATGGAGTTTTCCGGTAACATGCCGGTTCTGGTGGAAGGGCGCCCGGATAATCTGAAGATTACGGTCCCCTCGGATCTGGCGTTGGCGGAGTTTATCCTCGGGCGTCAGTGATTCCCTGCATTCTGTTCTGTTTTCGGAGATGATCATGCGCATTGGTCAGGGCTTTGATGTCCATGCCTTCTGTGAGGGCGATTCTGTCATTCTTGGGGGTGTGACAATTCCCCATAGCCACGGTCTCATGGCGCACTCGGACGGGGATGTTCTGTTGCATGCGCTTGCGGATGCGCTGTTGGGTGCGGTGGCGCTGGGTGATATTGGCCATTTCTTTCCGGATTCCAGCGAGGAGTGGGCCGGCGCAGACAGCCGGGACTTGTTGCGGCGGGTGATGCAGCGGGTGCTGGATGAGGGTTACGCGGTTACCAATATTGATACCACAATCATTGCCCAGGCGCCGAAAATGGCGCCCCATATAGAGGCGATGCGGATGAATATTGCCGAGGATCTGGGGGTGCCTGCTAATCGGGTGAGCGTGAAAGCCACCACCACAGAAAAGCTGGGTTTTACCGGGCGAGGGGAAGGTATTGCCTGTCAGGCGGTGTGTCTGCTTGAGGCGGTTTCCCAGTGAGTGAGGATTCTCAGTGGCTGTTGGACTGGCCGGTGTCTGGCGGAGCCCGGGTTGGTCGTGCTGAACTGAAAACGTCGCCAGAGGATTTCCGGGTTACGGAGTTGCTCTGGCCGGAGCGGGAGGACGATGCCGCGGCGCCAGGTCCGGTTGAGGTATCCGGCGACGGTGAGCACCTTTGCCTGCGGCTGGAGAAAACCGGTGACAATACCGAGTACGTCGCCCGGGAGCTGGCGGCACTGGCGGGCTGTCGTTCTTTCGATGTTGGTTTCTGTGGCCTGAAAGATCGGCATGCGGTGACGGTTCAGTGGTTCAGTCTTTATCGGCCTGGCCAGGAAGCGGACGATCAGGCGTTGATGGCAGAGGTTGGCCAGCGTTGGCCGGTTCGGGCCGCGGTTCGCCATTCCCGCAAACTGAGGCGCGGCGATCATCAGGCCAATGGTTTTGAGATTGTGCTGCGCAATGTGACGGGCCAGCGCGAGCTTGTGGAAGCCGGGCTTGCGCGGTTGGCGAGTCAGGGCGCCCCCAATTATTTTGGCCCCCAGCGGTTCGGTTTTCAGGGAGCGAATCTCGACCGTGCTGTACAGATTGATCCCTCACGGCTCAATCGCAAGCGCGGACGCGCTGGCAGAAGCGCGTCGAAAAACGTATTGTACTTTTCGGCGGCACGTTCCTGGCTGTTCAATCAGGTACTTGCGGAGCGGGTCAGCAATCGAACCTGGACTGAGGTGTTGCCGGGAGAGCCGGAACCCTCAGGTGCCGGGCCAACCGGACCACTGTGGGGCGATGGCGGTACGCTGGCCTCGGGCGAGCAGGAAGCCCTTGAGCGTGGTGTGGTGGATGCCTGCCCGGGGTTGGCCAGGTTGTTCCAGTCCACCCGCATGAAACCGGAGCGTCGCCCCCTGGTAGCCCGCCCGGGAGAGTTCAAATGGCAGTGGCTGGATACCACCACCCTGAGAATTCAGTTTGTGTTGTCGCCCGGGCAATATGCCACAACGGTATTGGGTGATCTTTTCGAGCTTGAGGACCTGAGCCTCAGCCGTGATAACAAGTAGTAAGGCTAGCGGAGATAATTGTGCGAATTCTGTTGTCCAACGACGATGGCGTTCATTCGCCGGGTCTGGTGGCGCTGTATGAGGGTCTGAAGGGCCTGGGGGAGCTGGAAGTTGTTGCCCCGGACCGGGATCACAGCGGTGCCAGTAATGCCCTGACACTGAACCGGCCTCTTACGGTAGAGCAGCATCCCAACGGTTTCCGGTCTGTCGACGGAACGCCGACAGATTGCGTGCATCTGGCCGTTAACGGTTTGTTCGAAAAGGCGTTTGATCGGGTGGTGTCGGGCATCAATACCCACGCCAATCTTGGTGATGACATCATCTACTCGGGCACAGTGGCTGCTGCTACAGAAGGGCGCCATCTGGGGCTGCCTGCCATTGCTGTATCGCTGGTCAACAATGGCCACTTCCATTACGACACGGCTGCCCGGGTAGTGCGGCTGTTGCTGGAGTACAAGCAGGCCCTGAAACTGGGCCCCCGTTCCATTCTCAATGTAAATGTGCCGGATCTGCCCTGGGAACAGCTTAGCGGGTTCCGCGTGACCCGTCTGGGACACCGTGAACGGGCCGAGGGTGCGGTGCCGATGACCTGCCCGAGAGGCAAGCAGAGATACTGGATAGGGGCAGCGGGGCAGGGCGGAGATGCAGGCCCGGGTACGGATTTTCATGCGGTGCGTGAGGGCTATGTGTCCATCACCCCGGTGCACATCGATATGACCCGGCACGAAGCCTTGTCCGGCCTCAGGGAATGGGTTGACGGTCTGGATATGACTACCGGAGGTCAGTCATGACGGCCCAGCTCGAAGGCATCGGCATGACCTCACGGCGCACGCGCATGCGTCTGGTGCAGCGTCTACGTGAGGGGGGAATAGAGTCTGACCGGGTGCTTGAGGTGATTGGCCAGGTGCCCCGGCATATCTTTCTGGACGAAGCGTTGTCACACCGGGCCTACGAGGATACCTCGCTGCCCATCGGGCATGGCCAGACTCTTTCCCAACCCTACATCGTCGCCCGGATGACTGAGCTGTTGCTGGCCCATGCGCCGCAACGGGTGCTGGAACTGGGGACCGGCTCCGGCTACCAGACGGCCGTGCTTTCGCAACTGTTCCCCGAGATCTACAGTGTTGAGCGTATCCGCCCGCTCCAGGATCGCGCCCGGGACCGGCTGCGCCAGTTAAACGTGCGCAATGTCCTGCTTAAACATGCGGATGGTGGTATGGGCTGGCCAGAACGAGGGCCCTTCGATGGCATCATCGTAACGGCAGCCCCGGTGGAAGTTCCCAGAGAACTGCTGGATCAGCTGGCCGATGGTGGCGTGCTGATAGCCCCGGTGGGGGAAGAGAATCAGGTGTTGGTTGAGATTATCCGCAAAGGCAATCGCTTTGAGCGCCACAACCTTGAACCGGTGCATTTTGTGCCTTTGTTGGGGGGAGTTATCCGTTAATGTCAGAACCGTCGGTGTCGGAAACAGACCAAAACCAGACTGAGTATCATCACCGCCTGCCTGCGATATTTCTGAGGGGCATGGCGATGGGTGCCGCGGATATTGTGCCAGGTGTTTCCGGTGGCACCATTGCCTTCATCACCGGTATCTACTTCCGCTTGCTGGAGGCCATCAGTGCCGCGCCCGTAGCCTTTGTGCGCCAACTGGTGCGGGGTAATGTGGCCGGCTTCTGGCGAGCCATCGACGGAACATTTCTGGTGTGCCTGCTGGCGGGGATTGTCTCGAGTGTTGCCAGTCTGGCCTCTGTTATTACCTGGTTGCTCGAAACCCAGCCGGTTCTGATATGGAGCTTCTTTTTCGGTTTGATCGTGGCCTCGGTCTGGCATGTTGGTCAGCAGATCCAGCGCCCTCGGGCCGGTTTGCTCGTGCCGTTTGTGGCGGGGGCTGTCTTTGCCTGGTGGGTGACGACCTTGCCGGCCAGTGAACTTGCGCCCACGGGTATTGCCTTCCTTGGAGCTGGCGCGCTGGCCATCTGCGCCATGATTCTGCCCGGAATCTCTGGCAGCTTCCTGCTGTTGATTATCGGCATGTACGCCCCCGTTCTTGCCGCGATCAAAAATCTTGAACTGATCCATCTGGGGCTGTTTGTGCTGGGTTGCCTGATTGGGTTGTTGTCGGTTGCGCGCCTGATTACGCTGGCCTTTCGGCATTTTCACGACACTGTGTTAGCGCTGCTCACCGGCTTTATGGTGGGCGCCTTGAGTAAGGTTTGGCCCTGGCAGGAAACCCTCAGCTGGCGTACCAACAGTGCCGGGCATCAGGTACCGTTGAGCCAGACCCCGGTGACACCGGAAACCTGGACAACGCTTTACGGGCAGGATCCCCAGATTCTGCTAGCGGTGTTAATGGCGGCGCTCGGGCTGGCGTTGGTATTAGTGATTGAATTGGTCGGCAAAAAGGCAACGCCTGCGGAGAGTGGTTCTGCCTGAGCAAGAGAAAGCGTTACCTGGCGCACAAAAAGACTGTTCCCGAGGGTAACAATCCTGTGCACAGGGTAACTTGGAATTGCCCGATAATCGTGCAATATATTAGTAAGTTAGTCCTGAATGATAAGAAACTGGATAAAATCAGGGCTATTCTTAAGACGGATTTTTCATAACCGGGCAGCTTTTAATACGTGACTCTTTTTAACGGGCGCATTCAATTTGAGCATTTCCCCGTTTGGTGGTCTGAAGTCCCGGCTTCTGAGCGCCGGAGCCCTCCATTGTTCCGGGCCCTCATGACGGCGCTTCTGGTCGTCGCCGTGCTTGTGCTCTCTGGCTGCAATACCAGTGCAATCTATCAGGACGATCTGTATAACCCCCCGGTTTACTGGGGCTCCCATGTGGTCAAAAAGGGCGAAACCCTGTATCGGATCGCCTGGCAGTACGGCCGGGACTATCGGGAGCTGGGTAATGCCAATGGCATCGGGCCGCCCTGGAATATTCGTCCGGGGCAGGTGCTTCGACTCGATCGCAAGGGCACGATCCCCCGGACCGCGCGGACGACCGCGCCCTCCAGGCCCGCGGCATCACCACCCCCTTCCCGTTCAGGTGCCCGCGCGACGGTGTCGAAACCGGCTGCCAAACCCGCGACCTCCGCTCCGACGGCCAGGTCATCCGTTAGTCAGGTGGTGGCCAATGTGCGGTGGCACTGGCCGCATTCTGGCACTGTAATTGCAAACTTTTCTTCGTCTGGCAAAGTCAATAAAGGCATTGATATCGCCGGCAATCCCGGTGATGCTGTCAAGGCGGCGGCTGATGGAAGCGTGGTATACGCAGGAAACGGGTTGCTAGGTTATGGCAATCTGATTATCGTGAACCATAACGAACATTATTTGAGCGCCTACGCACACAATCGGAAAATTCTCGTAAAGGAAGGGGAGGGTGTGAAAGCTGGACAGGTAATCGCCGAACTGGGCAATACCGGAACCGACAAACCGAAGTTGCATTTCGAGATACGCAAGAATGGCAACCCGGTAGATCCATCCAGGTATTTGCCAAGGCGCTGAAAAACGCGCACGGGCCCGAGGCCCGGAGGGTATTACCCAACAGCCTGACTGAAACCGCGAAACAGAAGAACAAAAACGGCAACGGTAATTGCCAGCCAACAAGTAAATGTCCTGAAGAAAACCAAAACTGAAACACTCCCGGAATAAAAAGAAGTAGCGGGTGACAACAGGATTATTGAGAGGCGGGGTAAACAATGTCAGTAGAACAGGAAGATATCATCATTGATCGCGTAGCAGATCTGGAAGACGCCGACGATCAACTGTTAGCCGAAGACAAGCCTGAAAAAGCTTCTGCTGAAGACGAAACTGCAGAAGTCGAAGACGGATTTCCCGCACAGGGAAAGTACTACTCCAACCAGAAGCAGCTGGATGCCACTCAGCTGTACCTCAACGAAATTGGTTTTTCTCCCCTGCTTACTCCGGAAGAAGAGGTGTACTTCGCGCGGCTTGCCCGTAAAGGCGAAGAGAGCGGCCGTAAGCGCATGATCGAGAGTAATCTCCGGTTGGTGGTCAAGATTGCGCGCCGCTACGTCAACCGTGGGCTGACACTGCTTGATCTGATCGAGGAAGGCAACCTGGGGCTGATTCGGGCGGTTGAGAAGTTCGATCCCGAGCGTGGATTCCGTTTCTCCACCTACGCTACCTGGTGGATTCGCCAGACCATCGAACGAGCCATCATGAACCAGACCCGCACCATCCGTCTGCCGATTCATGTGGTCAAGGAATTGAACCTGTACCTGCGGGCCGCCCGTGAGCTGACCCAGAAACTGGACCATGAACCGACCGCGGAAGAAATTGCCCGCATGGTCGACAAGCCGGTTGACGACGTAAAACGCATGCTCGGCCTCAACGAGCGCGTTGCCTCCATGGACACTCCGATCGGGGCTGGCAGTGACAAGTCCCTGATGGATACCGTGGCCGATGAGGGCGCGTCGGATCCTGCGGATCTGCTGCAGGACAACAACATGTGTTCATGCCTGGAGAAGTGGATTGATCAGCTCAGCGACAAACAGCAGGAAGTGCTTTCCCGCCGTTTCGGGCTGAGGGGCTATCCCATCAGTACCCTGGAAGAGGTTGGCCAGGAGATTGGCCTGACCCGGGAAAGGGTGCGGCAGATTCAGGTGGAAGCCTTGCGTCGCCTGCGGGAGATCCTTGAGAAAGAGGGATTGTCCGGAAGTCTGCTGTTCAAATAGACTGGATTGACGAGATCAGTGAAAAAGCCGGCCATGGAAACATGGTCGGCTTTTTTGTTAAATGTGGCGGCAAATGAGAACCAGGTGGCGATCAGCCCGCAAAGTTCGTTGTTAGAATGGGCCACCGGGCAGAT
Organism: Marinobacter sp. ST-43; assembly: GCF_030541085.1. NCBI lineage: Bacteria > Pseudomonadati > Pseudomonadota > Gammaproteobacteria > Pseudomonadales > Marinobacteraceae > Marinobacter > Marinobacter sp. ST-43. The sequence continues at coordinate 53,610 of NZ_JASSVO010000014.1, read as the reverse complement.
CTAGGGAGTCGCCCTGGTGTCGAATGAAACACTCAATAATAACGATCGAAAGGAAAGGACTATGAAGAAGGCTCTTACTGCAGGATTTGCATCCCTTTTGCTAACCGGTGTTCTGTCAGCCCCGGCTTCCGCCCTGACCGTAGGGGACGTCGATGTGCCCGATACCTATTCTGCCATGGGGCAGGAACTCAAGCTCAATGGCGCCGGCACCCGTTCCAAGTGGTTTATGGATCTTTATGTGGGTGGTCTCTATGTACCTGAACAGGTGAGCGATGGCGAAGCGGTTATCAACGCTGATGAGCCCCAGGCCATCACGCTGCACATTACCTCGGGGATGATCACCAGCGAGCGCATGACCGAGGCGACCATGGACGGCTTCAAGGCATCCACCGATGGTGACCTGTCTGCTATCCAGTCGGATGTGGACCAGTTCATGGCGGTATTCCAGGAAGAGATCACCGAAGGTGATGTGTTTGATCTGGTTTACCTGCCCGGCGAAGGCGTTCGCGTACTCAAGAACGGCGAGCAGAAAGATACCGTTGGTGGCCTGGAGTTCAAGAAGGCGCTGTTTGGTATCTGGCTGTCAGACAAGCCCGCCCAGGAAGACCTGAAAGAGAAAATGCTGGGCCAGCGTTGATCGCAACCCAGATCTGAAAAAGCCGGCATTCGCCGGCTTTTTTGTTCCTGTCAGTTCGCTTTCAAGACAGTTTACTGGTAGTCCCGCTTTTGCTTGAATTCGCACAGATCCTCAATTATGCAGGCGCCACATTTCGGCTTTCGGGCTGTGCAGGTATACCGGCCGTGCAGGATCAGCCAGTGGTGAGCGTCCATCAGGAACTCTTTCGGCACCAGCCTGACCAAGCGTTTCTCGACTTCCAGTACATTCTTGCCCGGCGCGATACCGGTACGGTTGGAGACCCGGAAAATGTGGGTGTCCACGGCCATGGCTGGCTGCCGGAACGCTGTGTTCAGCACCACATTAGCCGTTTTACGGCCGACGCCGGGCAAGGCTTCCAGGTCTTCCCGCCGGGCCGGGACTTCACTGCCGTGTTTCTCGATCAGAATGCGGCAGGTCTTGATCACATTCTCGGCCTTGCTGTTAAACAGGCCGATGGTCTTGATGTATTCCTTCAGGCCGTCAACGCCCAGGGCAAGAATGGCCTCGGGCGTGTTCGCTACCGGGAACAGCTTGTCGGTGGCCTTGTTCACGCCTACGTCTGTGGCCTGAGCGGAGAGAATGACCGCAATCAGTAGCTCAAATGGCGTGCTGTAATTGAGCTCTGTGGTCGGATTGGGGTTAGCCTCCCGCAACCGGGAGAAAATCTCGGTACGTTTTTCTTTGTTCATGCTGGCCCGATCTGGTTCAGGAAATAGTGCCGGTTACGCGCACACGTTTGCTACCTGTGCTGGCCGGAGCGGGTTCGGCGGCTTTTCTGCGTTCTTTGACGTGATTGTCGATGCCATTCTTCAGGGCAATCAACAACCCGAGGCCCACAAAGGCGCCTGGTGGAAGCACCATGAACAGCATGTCGGGGTACTGTTCGAACGGCCGGATGACCCAGTCCGCCGCCATGGGGCCGAGGAGCAGGTGCATGTCGGCGAACAACGTGCCCTGGCCGACCAGTTCCCTCATGGCGCCCAGCGTTATCAATACCGCCAGGAAGCCGATCCCCATCATGGCGCCGTCCAGAATGGCCGGTAACGGTGGATTCTTGGAAGCAAAGGCATCGGCACGGCCAAGAATGGCGCAATTGGTAACGATCAGCGGGATGAAGATGCCGAGAATCTGGTACAGCTCATAGGTAAACGCCTGCATCAGCAGTTCGGCGCAGGTTACGAACGAGGCAATGATCATGACGAACGCCGGCAGTCGAACGGATTCGCTGACGAAGTTCCGGATAAGAGAGACCGACAGGTTTGAGCCCATCAACACCAATAGTGTGGCCAGGCCCAGGCCGATGGCGTTGACGACCGTGCTGGTGACGGCAAGCAGCGGACACAACCCGAGAACCTGTACCAGGGCAGGGTTGTTGTGCCAGAGGCCATCCTTGATGATTTCGCTGGACGTTTTCGTGCTCATGATCAGGAGTGCTCCGCTGGTTGAGTATCGGCGGCAATGGCTTCCGGAGACAGGCGGCGTTTACCGGGCTCCGGGGGCGCGTTCACCCGTTCGCGGATGATCTCACGGTTCTGGCGAAAATAGACCAGGGTTTTCTGTACCGCTTTCACCACCGCTCTCGGAGTGATGGTGGCACCGGTGAACTGGTCGAAGATGCCACCGTTCTTCTTCACGTTCCAGGCGTTGGGGGCAGGATTACCGAGAGACTTACCGTCAAACCCATAGATCCAGTCAGACTTGCGGGTCTCGATACGATCGCCGAGCCCCGGTGTTTCCTTATGACTGGTGACCCGAACGCCCAACACCCGGCCTTGAAGATCCAGGCCAACCAACAGGCGGATATTCCCGGAGTAGCCGTCTGGCGCCACGGTGGGCAGTATCATGCCGATAGGTCGGCCGTCTTTTCGGGCAACCCAGGCCCGCAAGGGGCCTTCAACGGGTAGCCGCTCGCTGGCGGGCAGGGCGACCACATCTTTCAGCAGGTCATTATCATGCTGGCTTTCCGGAATAATCTCGAACAGTGCCCTGGCCTCGGCGCGGGCAGCCTGCTCCTGAATCCGGTCTTTGGTCAGCCCCTGAGTCAGGGCAATGGTGCCGCCGGTAATAATGGCAAACAGGCCCAGGCCGATGGCGCTTCGACGGATGGCGGTGGTTACTGCACTCATGGTCAACCTCCACTCCGGCCCGGGACACCCCGGCGGGCCTTGTGATGGCCGTAAGTGCGGGGTGGTGTGTAATGGTCGATAAACGGGACCGCGAAGTTCATCAGTAGCACGCTGAACGCGACTGCATCGGGATAGTTACCCCAACTGCGAATGAGGTACACCAGGATACCGATGCCGGCACCGTATATCAGCTTGCCCTGATGGCTGGTGGCTGCCGAAACCGGGTCGGTGGCAATAAAGAACGCGCCAAGCATGGTACCACCGGCCAGCAGGTGCAGTTGCAAAGGCGCGTACTGGTCGGCGTTGCTGCCAAAGGCCAGGCTCATGGCGGCAATACCGGCCAGGAAGGCAACCGGAATATGCCAGGTTATGATTCTAAGGGCGATCAGCAGGACGCCGCCGGCCAGGAAGGCCAGATTGACCCACTCCCAGCCCCGGGCAATCAGGTCGCCAAAGGTGGGGTGGCCGAGTACTTCCACTGACGTGTGACTGGCAATCTTGTGTTTGTATTCGTCCAGCGGTGTTGCCATGGTCCAGCCGTCGACGGCGGTCTGGCTTCCAGTGAAAATCTTCGCGAGGGTTTCACCTAAGCCGGGTGCGCCGCCCCAGAGCGTGGCCGCTTCGGCCCAGTTGGTGGTCATGGCGACCGGAAACGAGATCAATGCCAGGGCATAGCCCACCATGGCCGGGTTAAAGGGATTGGAGCCCAGACCACCGTACAGCTGCTTGGCCACTACGATTGCTGAGACCACGGCAATACCGGATACCCACCAGGGCGTGAACTGGGGCAGGGATAGCCCCAGCAGCAGGCCGGTGACCGCTGCGGTGTTGTCACGCAGGAAAAAGGCGACGGGTTTGCCGCGCAGCTTCAGGAAGGCGGCTTCAGAGCCCAGCGCCAGGGCAATGCACCAGATGACATTGATCAGGTTGCCCCAGCCAAAGAACAGAGTCTGGGCCAGCAGGCCGGGCAGAGCGGCCAGAATGACCCAGAGCATGACCTGTGACGTGGGCCGCGCGCGACGAGCGTGGGGTGAGGACTGTTGAACAAGAGCCATGAAGTTCCAGCCTGATTGAATTATTGAGACGACGCGGGTTCTTCCGCCACTTGCTTGCGAGCCTGATCAAGCGCCTGCTGAGCCCGTTGCACCCGATCATGGTTCTTGGCGACAGCACGTTCCAGTTTCTCAACATTATCCGCCTGCTGAGACCGGGCCTCATCGAGCATGCCCTGCATGGTGTTGAGCTTGGCTTCTGCCTGGGTGAGTTGCTTCTCCAGCGCCTCTATGTCGGGTTTGTCATCGGCCACTTCAGTGCTGCTCGGTACCGGTTGCTCTTTGGTGTCGGCGGCTGTTTTGGCCTTCTTGCGTTCCAGGGCCTGCTGTACCAGGGCGGCTTTGGCTGCCCGGTCGTCGCTTGCCTGGCCATCGGCGGCGGCCATTTCGGCTTCCGCCTGCTTTTTGGCCTGAGCTTCGGCAGCAGCCTTGGCCCGCTCCTTGCGCCGTAATTCCTTTTCCTGTTGCTCCCGTTCCAGGCGGGCCTGACGTGCCTCGAAGCGCTCGCGAGCGCGATCCGCTTTCAGCTGTTCCGCGCGCTGGGTGCGAATCTCGCCTTTGGCAAACCGATAGTACTGGACCAACGGAATGGAGCTGGGGCAGACATAGGAACAGGCTCCGCATTCGATGCAGTCGAACAGGTTCAGGTGTTCTGCTTTCTCGAATTCACCCGCCTTGGAATACCAGAACAATTGCTGCGGCAACAGTTCCATGGGGCACGCCTCGGCGCACTGTCCACAACGGATGCACGGCTGCTCTGGCGGCGGAGCCGGCAGTTCTGCCTCGGTTGCCGCGATCACGCAGTTGGTGGTTTTTACCACAGGCACGGAATCGGTGGTCAGGGTATACCCCATCATGGGGCCGCCAAGAATCAGCCGGTCCAGACGTTCCTGCGCCATCCCTGCCGTTTCGAGCAGGTGATGGATCGTCGTGCCGATCAGGACTTCAAAATTGCCGGGTTCCCGCACGGCGTCGCCGGTAACGGTTACCACACGGGATATCAGCGGCTTGCCCTCAAAGACAGCACGGGCCACGGCGACGGCAGTTCCGATGTTCTGGCACATCACCCCGATATCGGCCGGAATACCGCCACTGGGGACTTCCTGGCCGGTCAGAATCTGTATCAACTGTTTTTCACCACCAGACGGGTACTTGGTGGGCACCACCGCAATTTCAATCTGAGTGCCCGCCACCGCCTTGCGCATGGCGGCAATGGCCTCGGGCTTGTTGTCTTCAATGCCGACAACGCACCGGGAGGGCCGGAGAATCCACGCCATCACTTTCAGGCCTGCAACCACCTCGGCGGCCTGCTCGCGCATGGTCATGTCGTCGGCGGTGATGTAGGGCTCGCATTCCGCGCCGTTGAGAATCAGGGTATCGACCTTGCGATCCCTTGGAGGCCTCAGCTTGATATCGGTAGGAAAACCGGCGCCACCCATGCCGGAAATGCCGGCTTCGCGAATTCGCTGCAGCACCGCTTCCCGGTCAAGTTGTTTGTAATCGTCAATCGGTGACAGGGCGCACCACTGGTCTTCGCCATCCGGTTTCAGTACCACGCACCAGTCCGCCATACCGGACGGGTGGGGAACCGGACGTTGTTCAATGGCCTCGATCACCCCCGAAGTGGGAGCATGCACCGGCACGCCCATGCCATTGGTAACGTCTGCGATTTTCTGACCCTTCAGTACCCGGTCGCCCACCGCAACCACCAACTCTGCCGGTTCGCCGATGTGTTGTTGCAATGGCAATACCAGGCGATCGGGCATGGCGGCCTTGCGGATCGGGCGGGCCGTGGACTGATGCTTGTTCTCGGGCGGATGAATGCCGCCGGTGAAATCCCACAGCTGAGTCATCAGGCGCTGGCTCCCTGGCGATCGGTGGCGATGATTTGGGGCACTGGAGGTGTCCAGGTCCAGGTACGGATATCCGGCTCGATGGTGATCATGTCGATGCAATCCACCGGGCAGGGTTCCACGCACAAGTCACAGCCGGTGCACTCGCTCTCGATAACGGTGTGCATGTGCTTGGCGGCGCCCAGGATGGCGTCTACCGGGCAGGCCTGAATGCATTTGGTGCAGCCAATGCATTCGTCCTCGCGAATAACTGCCACCCGCTTGGCCTGCTCAACACCGTGTTCTGCGTCCAGCGGTTGTGGCTCTACATCCAGCAGGTCGGCCAGCGCCTTGATGGTGCTTTCACCACCGGGCGGACATTTGTTGATGGCGTCGCCGTTGGCAATGGATTCGGCATAGGGCCGGCAGCCGGGGAAGCCACACTGGCCGCACTGTGTCTGCGGCAGCAGCGAATCAATCTGGTCAACCAGTGGGTTACCTTCAACCTTGAACCGTTCAGAGGCAAATCCCAGTAGCCCGCCAAAGACCAGGGCAAGCGCCAGCAGGACCACAACGGCAATCAGGAAACTCGTCCACATAACAACCGCTCCGTCAGACCGCGACCAGGCCGGTGAAGCCCAGGAAAGCCAGCGACATGAGCCCTGCGGTAATCATCCCGATAGCCGCGCCCCGGAAGGCCACCGGCACATCGGATACGGCAATGCGCTCGCGCATGGCGGCAAACAGCACCAGCACCAGGGAGAACCCGACGGCGGCGCCAAAGCCGTAAAGCACAGATTCCACGAAGTTGTTGTTTTTGTTGAGGTTCAGGAGGGCTACACCCAATACCGCGCAGTTAGTGGTGATCAGGGGCAGGAAAATCCCGAGAACCCGATACAGCAGCGGACTGGTCTTGCGTACCACCATTTCGGTGAACTGTACCACCACCGCAATCACAAGGATGAAGGTGATGGTTTTCAGGAAAGCGAGATCCAGCGGGGCCAGCAGATAGGTGTAGGCCAGATAACTGCACACCGATGACAGGGTCAGCACGAACGTGGTTGCCAGCGACATGCCCATGGCGGTTTCCAATTTCCCGGAAACGCCCATGAAAGGGCACAGCCCCAGGAACTGCACCAGCACAAAGTTGTTCACCAGAATGGTGCTGACCAGAATCAGTAAATACTCTGTCATCGGAGCGTCTCAGTCTCTGCTTTACATCACCCGCATGCCCGGCACAGCGCCGGAATCCGGAGACAGAATGAAGATATCCTTACCACCGGGGCCGGCCGCCAGTACCATGCCTTCGGACATACCGAACTTCATCTTTCTGGGTTTGAGGTTGGCGACCATCACGGTCATACGACCTTCCAGATCTTCCGGTTTGTAGGCGGACTTAATACCAGCAAACACGTTGCGTTCGCCATGCCCCACGTCAAGAGTCAGTCGAAGAAGTTTGTCAGCGCCTTCCACATGCTCTGCTTTGACAATCTTGACGACCCGCAGATCCACCTTGGCAAAATCCGGGAACTCGATTTCCTCGGCGATCGGTTCGAGATCCTTTGCCGCCTCTTTCTTGCTGTCACCCTGGGCTGCCGGCAGTTCCTCTTTGGAGGCCTCCAGCATTTTTTCGATCTGGTCCATATCCACCCGGTTCATCAGCGGCTTGAACTTGTCGATGCCGTGGTTTTCGAGCAGGGCGGCACGGTTGTTCCAGTCCAGGCGCGAATTCAGGAACGACTGGGCTGCATCGGCGGTCTTCGGCAGTACCGGTGCCAGATAGGTCATCAGCAGGCGGAACATGTTGATGGCGTTGGTACAGATGGCCTGCAGCTGGTCATCCTGGCCGTCCTGTTTGGCAATCACCCAGGGCTGCTCATCATTCACGTACTGGTTGGCAATGTCTGCCAGCTCCATAATCCGACGCATGGCGCGGCCGAACTCACGTGCTTCGTAGAACTCTGCGATCTGTTCGCCGGCATCAATAAACTCTTTCAGCTTGTCCTGCTCGGTAACCTTGCCCAGCTTGCCGTCAAAGCGCTTGGTGATAAAACCGGCACTGCGGCTGGCAATGTTCACCACCTTGCCCACCAGATCGGAATTCACCCGGGCGGCAAAGTCCTCCAGGTTCAGGTCCATGTCATCCACACCGCCGGTCAGCTTCGCGGCGAAGTAGTAGCGCAGGTACTCCGGGTTCAGATGGTCCAGGTAGGTCCGGGCCATGATGAAGGTGCCGCGGGACTTGGACATTTTCTTGCCGTTCACCGTCACGAAGCCATGGGCCCAAACCGCGGTTGGCGTGCGGAAGCCCGCATCGTGCAGCATTGACGGCCAGAAAAGGGCATGGAAATTGATGATGTCCTTACCGATAAAATGGTACACCTCGGCACTGGAATCCTTCTTCCAGAAATGCTCGAAATCGATGCCCTCGCGGTTGCACAGGTTCTTGAAGCTGGCCAGGTAGCCGATAGGTGCATCCAGCCAAACGTAGAAGTACTTACCTGGTGCATCCGGGATCTCAAACCCGAAATAGGGCGCATCCCGACTGATGTCCCACTCCTGCAGGCCCGCATCCAGCCACTCGGCCAGCTTGTTGGCCACCTGGGGTTGCAGAGCACCGCTGCGGGTCCACTTGCTCAGAAAATCGTGGAACTCCGGCAGTTTGAAGAAGTAATGCTCGGATTCCTTTTCTACAGGGGTAGCGCCAGACACCGCAGAGCGGGGATTGATCAGCTCGGCGGGTGTGTAGGTGGCGCCGCAGGCCTCACAGTTATCACCGTACTGGTCTTCGGTTTTGCACTTGGGGCAAGTGCCTTTGATGAAACGATCCGCCAGAAACATCTCTTTTTCCGGATCAAAGAACTGCGTGATCTTGCGCGTGGCAATGTGATCATTGTCCTTGAGCTGGCGGTAGATGTACTCCGAGAAGTACTGATTCTCCTCCGAGTGCGTGGAGTAATAATTGTCGAAACGGATGTGAAAGCCCGCGAAATCTTCCTGATGCTCCTGGCGAATCCGGTCAATCAGCTGCTCCGGGGTAATCCCCTCACGCTCGGCCCGCAGCATAATGGCGGTGCCGTGAGCATCGTCTGCGCAAACGTAGTAGCAGTTGTGGCCGCGCATGTTCTGGAAGCGCACCCAGATATCGGTCTGAATGTATTCCAGCAGATGCCCCAGATGAATGGGCCCGTTGGCGTAGGGCAGGGCGCTGGTAACCAGAATATCGCGCTGTTGCTTGCTCGCTTGCGTCATGGTGATGTCCGAACCTTATGTTGAATCGGGTTGGAAAGACAAAAACGGGGTTCCGGCGCCAATCGCAATTGATTGTTCCAGGTAAAGACCCCATATGGTCAGAAACGGGCACAGATGATACCTTCCGAGCCATCATTTTTCACCTGCATTCAAGCTTATGAGCTTATTCCGGAGACCCCGATGACCCAGATTTCCCAACAGGCCCTAGAAGCCGCCGTTCGCGAATACCGGGACCCCTACCTGAACAAAGACCTGTACGAACTGGGAGCCGTGAAAAACCTGAGCGCAGACGACAGCGGCAACGTGACCCTGATGGTCGAACTGCCATACCCTTCCAAAGGCATCGCTGGTGGCCTGAAACAGATCGTCGCCAACGCTCTGGAATTTGTCGATGGCGTTGAAAGTGCCGAGGTGCACGTAGCCCAGAAAATCCACAGCTACAAAACTAACAAAGACCTGCCGGCCGTCCCCGGTGTGAAAAACATCATCGCAGTCGCCTCCGGCAAAGGCGGCGTGGGCAAATCCACCACCGCCGTCAACCTCGCTCTTGCCCTTCACGCCGAAGGCGCCCGGGTCGGCATCCTTGACGCCGATATCTACGGGCCCAGCATCGGCATGATGCTCGGCGTACCCGAAGGCAAACGCCCGGACGTACGCGAAAACAAATACTTCGTCCCCATGCTGGCCCACGGCCTGCAAGCCAACTCCATGGCCTTCGTCACCACCGACAAAACCCCCATGGTCTGGCGCGGCCCCATGGTCAGCGGTGCGGTGATGCAGTTGCTCCAGCAAACCCTGTGGGATGAACTCGACTACCTCATCATCGACATGCCTCCCGGCACCGGCGATATCCAGCTCACCCTGGCCCAGAAAGTCCCGGTAACCGGCGCCGTCATCGTCACCACCCCCCAGGACATCGCCTTGCTGGACGGCAAGAAAGGCATCGAAATGTTCCGCAAAGTCGACATCCCGGTGCTGGGCGTGGTTGAAAACATGAGCGTGCACATCTGCAGCAACTGCGGCCACGAAGAACCCCTCTTCGGCCACGGCGGTGGCGAACGCATCGCGGAAGAATACGAAACCACCCTCCTGGGCCAGCTACCCCTGCACATGACCATCCGCGAACAGACCGACAGCGGCGCCCCGACTGTGGTCGCCGAGCCGGATTCGGAAGTGGCAAGACGCTATCGGGACATCGCCAGAAGGGTGGGGGCGGAGCTGTCCACCCGCGAGCGGAATCTTGGTGGGACGATTTCCAGTGTTTCCGTAACTGAGCATTAACCAAGATCAGGTGCAAAGGGACTTCAACTCCACAGTCTGATCGCGACGTCAGGCCCTTCTGTCCAAAAATGTCGGAGGCCATGGATGGCCGGAGAGAAGCGCACAGGGAAGTGCTCGTAGCGATTTTTGGACAGAAGGGCCTGATGTCGCAGCCACCTGCTGTAGCGTTTTTTGGAAAGCAGCCCACACTTCCTTTGGTTCTGCTCGCAGGCTGCGAAGAGCGAGAGCGTCGAGGCTTCGACAGTCACCGCACGACAAGGTAAACTACGCCCCAATTTTTCCCAGCTGGAAACGAGAATTCACCCATGAGCATCAAATCCGACAAGTGGATCCGCCGGATGTCCGAACAGCACGGCATGATCGAACCCTTCGAAGCCGGACAAGTTCGGGAAAGCGAAAAAGGCCGCGTCATCTCCTACGGCACCTCAAGCTACGGCTACGACGTACGTTGCAGCAACGAATTCAAAATCTTCACCAACGTCCACAGCGCCACCGTAGACCCGAAGAACTTCGACGAAAACAGCTTCGTCAACTACACCGGCGACGTCTGCATCATCCCGCCGAACAGCTTCGCCCTGGCGCGCACCGTTGAATACTTCCGCATCCCCAGAAGCGTACTTACTATCTGCCTGGGCAAAAGCACCTATGCACGCTGCGGCATCATTGTGAACGTCACCCCGCTGGAGCCGGAGTGGGAAGGTCAGGTAACCCTGGAATTCTCCAACACCACCAATTTGCCAGCGAAAATCTACGCCAACGAAGGCGTTGCCCAGATGCTGTTCTTCGAATCCGACGAAATCTGTGAAACCAGCTACAAAGACCGCGGCGGCAAGTACCTTGGCCAGACCGGCGTGACCCTGCCCAGGACATGAACGCCAACCAGTTTCTCAAAGCCGTCTCACAGCTGCAGGGCTGGCGCGAATGCGCCTTCCTGCTTGCCCTGGCCGAACGTTCCTTTCCCAACTACGCCCTGTTCGCCGACGCCGTTGGCCTGAAAACCGGCGGCAAGATGCGCCAGTTGCTCGATCTGGCCTGGGACATGCTCCAGAAAGAGGTGACCGATGCCGCAATTCCGCAGCTGCTCAGTAAGCTAGAAACCCTGTGCCCCAATGTAGATGAGTACGACGCCTACGGTGTCTACCCGGCCTTCGATTTCTGCCAGCTGCTTGAGCAGGCGCTGCTGAACCGTCTGAACCCGAACAAGCATCGCGCCACCGAAGCCTCTCAGCTGGCGACCCGCACCGTGATGGATTTCGTTGAAATGTCCGAAGGTGAGGGGCTGGATGAAAACGAACTGGTGCGCGTGTTTGAGCACCATCCACTGCTCAAGGACGACAAACTGTTTCAGCGCGACACCGTCATGGCGCTGAAAAAGCAGCGAACACCCAAAGAAGCCTTCCTGGCTGAATTGCGAGCCGGTGCCGCCAACGACGGTGTCAGCAATCTGGGAATCTCCCTGGAAGGCTGACATAAGGCAACCGAGCTACACTGCCTGTAACCTCCCTCAGTACTTAATTGAACGGAATGAATCATGAAACTCTCTGCTTTCGGTCGTAAATTCACCGCTGATGCCGGCATTACTTCCCTGATGGACGATCTCGGGAATGCCATGGCCTCCGGTGAAGACATGATCATGATGGGCGGTGGTAACCCCGGCCACATCCCGGAGATCCAGCAGAGAGTTCAGAGCATTCTGGCGGAGATGGCATCCAATGAAGGTGACGTACGTCGGCTGGTGGGTATTTACGATCCCCCTCAGGGGGAAAAGCAGTTTATTGCGTCCCTGGCCGATCTGTTGAACCAGGAATACGGCTGGGGTCTGAAGCCTGAAAACATTGCGCTGACCAACGGCAGTCAGGCCGCCTTCTTCATGCTGTTCAACATGTTTGGCGGCGACTACGGTGATGGCCATCGCAAGCATATCCTGCTGCCTCTGGCGCCCGAATACATTGGCTACGCCGATGCGGGTATTGAGCAGGGGCTGTTCCACGCGGTGCAGCCGGACATCTCGTTTACCGATGCCCATGAATTCAAATATCGGGTAGATTTCGATGCCGTGGAGGTGACCGGAGAAACCGGCGCTATCTGTGTCTCCCGGCCAACCAATCCCACCGGGAACGTGATTACCGATGAGGAGTTGGCCCGGCTGGAAGAACTGGCCCGGCAAAATGATATTCCGCTGATTGTCGACGGAGCCTATGGAACGCCATTTCCAAGCCTGCTGTTTGTCGACGCGCAGCCAACCTGGAACGAGCAGATCATCCTGTGCCTGAGCCTGTCCAAGCTGGGCTTGCCAGCGGCGCGAACCGGGATCGTGATTGCCGAGGCGTCCATCATCAAGGCGTTGTCGGGCATCAACGCCATCATGAACCTGGCCACCGGAAGCTTTGGTGCGATGCTGGCGGAACCGCTGGTGCGCTCCGGAGAGATTCTGTCCCTGAGCCGGGATGTGGTTTGCCCATTCTACAAGGAAAAAATGGAGCGGGCGGTATCGGTGTTCCGGGATGCTATGGGCGAAGATAGTTGCCGCTGGTACATCCACAAACCGGAAGGAGCGATGTTCCTGTGGCTCTGGTTCCCGGATTTGCCGGTCTCCAGTCTGGAGCTTTATCAGCGTCTCAAGGCTCGGGGTGTACTGGTGGTCTCCGGGCATTACTTCTTCCCGGGCTTGCCCGAGGATGGCTGGCGTCATCGCCATGAGTGCCTCAGGGTCACCTATTCGCAGGACGATGCCCGGGTGGCTGAGGGCCTGAGAATCATTGCTGAAGAAGTAAAAGCGGTGTGGGCCGAGCAGGGACTGGCCGATTAATCGGCCAGTGTTGCGTCTTTGAGTTTCAGCTCGTACTCGCTGCCGTCCGGCTCCACCTGGAGCAGGCGAACCAGCAGGTAATCCCGGGCCGGATCAAACCACATCAGGGTCTGGCGTTTGGAGTCTTCGTCCCGGACTTTTTCCGCCTTCAGGGTGTTCATGGTGCGGCCATTGTCGCTCAGGCTATCTTCGTCGATGACAGCAAAGCGGTCGTCGTCGTAATCCCCCTTGTCCAGCACCTGGTAGGTGACATCGCGTTTGCCTGCCTTGAGGTCCTGATGGAGTTGCAGTTGGTAGCCCAAGGGGTCCAGGGTGTTGTCTCGTAACTCCACTTCAAACTTATCGCCACGATAGCTGCCGGTGGCAATGCCTGCCTGCCAGTCAAAATCAATGGACTGTTTGCGATCTTTGATCAGGAAACCGGAGAGGTGATAGCGGTAGCGCAGGGGAATCACCTGGCCATCTTCCCAGCGAAAAATCAGTGATTCGTTGATATCGGCGATGAAAGAGTCGACATCCGTACGGTACAGCCATACGTTATTGCCCTGGTCTGTCAGTTCCCGAACACCCTCGCCGTTGAGGCTGACGCCTTTGGACATGGAGGCGGTGTAGCGGGCCTCATAGGGCACCAGAGGGGCGTAATCTACATCGGCGGCGGACGCCGGCAGCGCAATCATGCCGGCAATTAGGGCTGCCCAGAGCTGAAAACGTGGTTTGTGGGGGTTGTCTGTGTGCATCAAAAAGCCTCTTTGACCGTCTACGCTAGCGACAGTGTAGTTGGTTCGGCGAGGCCTTGTGATGACAATCTGTTCAGTTCGCCGGCAGTCGCATGGGACGCTCGATGGGCGCGCCGTCAAACAGAACGCCCTCAGCGCCCAGCTGAATGCGACCCTCGCAGAACCAGCGCACGACGATGGGGTAGAGCACGTGCTCCTGTTGCTGAACTTTTTCCGCCAGGGACTCCGGAGTGTCATCCTCTGCCACGGCAACTTCCGCCTGGGCGATGACCGGCCCGCCGTCCAGTTCCTCGGTCACAAAGTGAATGGATACACCGTGGGTGCGGTCACCGGCTTCCAGGACCCTTTGGTGGGTGTTCAGTCCGGTGTAGGCCGGCAACAGGGAAGGGTGAATGTTAAGCATCCGGCCACGGAATGCGCGGACAAAGTCGCTGGTCAGAATCCGCATGAAGCCGGCCAGCACCACCAGATCCGGATTGTGGCGAAGGATTTCGGCCAGCAGGGCGGCGTCGAATTCTTCTCGGGAGCCATATTTTGTATGGTCGACCACAAAGGTGGTGAGATTGGCCTGGGCGGCGCGCTCCAGGGCAAACGCGCCCGGTTTGTTGCAGCCAACGGCAATGATCTCACCCGGAAAGTCGCGTTCCCGGGTGGCGTCGATCAAAGCCTGGAGGTTGGTACCGCTGCCAGAGGCGAGCACCAGGATCTTCGGAACGGGGGCCGGATCTGCCTTCATGCCGTCAAAAGCCCCGGTGCGTAGCGAACAACGGGCTCGGCATCGCTGGATTCGGCTGCTTCCATTACGCCGATCTGCCATACCTTTTCACCCATGGCATTCAGGGTGTCCATGGCCAGTGCCTTCTGGTCTTCCGGTACACAGATGACCATACCGATACCACAGTTAAAGGTGCGATACATTTCCTCCCGGGCTACGCCGCCGGCATTCTGAAGCCACTGGAATACCGGGGGCAGCTCCCAGCTCTGGGTGTCGAGTGCGGCTATGGTGCCCTTGGGCAGTACCCGGGGGATGTTCTCGGGCAGGCCGCCGCCGGTAATGTGCGACAGGGCCCGAACATCGACTTCGCGAATCAGTTGAAGCAGATTCTTCACATAAATGCGTGTGGGTGCCATCAGGGCGTCGGCCAGTGTGGTGTCGCCCATTGACTGGCTCAGGTCTGCGCCACTGACTTCGATAATCTTGCGAATCAGCGAGTAGCCGTTGGAGTGGGGGCCAGAGGAGCCCAGGGCCAGCAGTGCGTCACCCGGCTGGGCGCGGCTACCGTCAATGATCTTGTCACGCTCCACAATGCCTACACAGAAGCCGGCCAGATCGTAATCGTCGCCTTCATACATGCCCGGCATCTCAGCGGTCTCGCCACCAACCAGAGCACATCCGGCCTGCTCACAACCCTGGCCAATGCCTTCTACTACCTGGGCGGCAACGTCAACATTCAGTTTGCCGGTTGCGTAGTAGTCCAGAAAGAACAGAGGCTCGGCGCCACCGACCACCAGGTCATTCACGCACATGGCCACCAGGTCGATGCCGATGCTGTCATGCTTCTGCAGTTGCATGGCAAGCCGAAGCTTGGTGCCTACGCCGTCCGTGCCAGAAACCAGTACGGGCTCTTTGTAGCCTGCCGGAATCGATACCATGGCACCAAAGCCGCCGAGGCCGCCGAGTACTTCCGGGCGACGGGTGCGCGCTGCAGTGCTCTTGATTCGGTTGACAAGATCGTTACCTGCGTCGATGTCCACGCCGGCATCGCGGTAGGTCAGGGAGGGCTTCTGTTCGCTCATGGAAAATAACCGTAGGCCTGTGAGTCAAGGCGCGGATTTTAACAGGTGCGCACGGGGGCTCCAAATGGAATTGGGAGCACAGGCAATATTGCCGGTTTCAGATTGCCTGACTGCAACCTGTGCTTGCTACTCTCGGCTCTGGTGATGGTGTATCCTGTGCGCCAACCATGGGAATGGCAAGGTGTTTCATGACCGAATCAGTGAAAACAGCCAGGAACGGGCGAGTTGCTGCGTTTCTGTTGGCGGCAGTCTGTTGGGTACTCTCGGCCGGCCCGGCATCGGCGGTCAGCGTGTCGGGACTTTACACGGCCGATGTTCCGGTTGCAGGCACCTCGGCGGATGCCTTGAAGGCCGGATACGCTGAAGGGCTGCGTCAGGTAATGGTGAGGGTGTCCGGGACCCGTGAGGTGCTGGAACTCGAAGGGATAGACGAGGTACTGGCAGACGCCGAGTCCATGTTGCTGTCTTATCAGGTGAACCGTACCGCGGGGCAGTCGCGTCTGCAGATGAGTTTCGGGGCCGTGGGGGTCAACCGCGCGCTGGCGTCTGTGCAGGCGCCGGTATGGGGCGCCAACCGCCCCCTGACACTGGCCTGGATTGCCGTGGAAGACCGGGGAGACCGGCAATTACTGACCCGTTCAGCGGATTCAGCGCCGGGCAGTAACGAGGGGCTCTGGGCCCAGCATCTCTTATCAGCAGCGGCCGATCGCGGTCTGCCCATCGCCTTCCCGCCGGAGACCTATGCCGGTGACCGGGCCTTGCTGTCGGATTTGTGGGGCCAGTTTGTCGGCCGCATCGAACAAGCTTCAGACGATCTGTCCCACGACGCCCTGGCTCTGGTGCGTATCAGTCGTTCCGGCGGCCAATGGCGCGCAGGCTGGGTGGTTGAAGGCATGGGGCTCGATGCGGGTGAGCAGTCGGTCAATGCCGATACGCCGGAACAGTTGGCGCAAGCTTTGATCGATCGCTGGACAGAGCAATACGCCAGCCGATATGCGGTTACAGCCGGCGAGGCGGGTGAGGCTCCGAAAGTTGATATGGTGCTTGAGGGTGTAACGACGCTGGCAGATTACGGTCAGGTGACCCGGGCCCTGCAGGACATGACTCCGGTAGTGTCTGTTGGTGCGTCACGGGTTCGTGGCAACCGGCTGACCGTGGAGGTGGCATTCTCCGGAGAACTTGACCAGTTGAAGGAGCATATCGCGCTGGACGCACGATTTGTGCCGGCGGAGCAGCCTGCAGAGCCGATAACGGCCAGCAAGAACAGCCAGACTGCTGGCTCGGACGGGGATGGTGCGGCGCAAACAGGCGAGCCCGGTTCCCGCAATGAAACCGAAGCACCGGCCGGAACGGATGCGCAGGATAGTGCTTCGACGCCTGGGTTCAGCTATCAGCCCCTGGCTCCGGGCGATGAGCAGGATGCCGAACAGGCTTTTGAGTCTTTGTACCAGGTACTTTATTACCGCTGGCAACCCGCTCCCGGCGCCACTGGCGGCGACCGAAGCTGATGGCTTGATGGAGGCAGCCCGGTGAGTTCTAAGCAGTGGCGCTGGATCCCGAATGCACTGACATTCCTGCGAATGGTGCTGATCGTGCCGTTCGCCGGCGCGCTGCTGGAAGGTAACTACCGGCTGTCTCTGGTGATATTCTTCGTTGCCGCACTGACCGATGCCTTTGACGGGTTTCTGGCCCGTCATTTCAACTGGCGCTCCCGGCTTGGCGCTGTGGCCGACCCTCTCGCGGACAAGGCGCTGTTGATTTCGGCCTACCTCATGCTCACCATTACCGGTGTACTTCCGCTGTGGCTGTTTGTCCTGGTGCTGGGTCGGGATCTTGTCATTGTCTGCGGCGGCCTGGCTTTTCATTACGGCATCGGCCGCTTCGATATGGAACCCAGTATTCCGGGCAAGATCAACACGTTTGTCCAGATACTGGTGGCGCTCGCCATTATCATCCTGCTGGCGGGTTTGCCCATGCAGCCCTGGGTCATCGACACCGGGATCTGGCTGGTTGCCGTCAGCGCGCTGGTGAGCGGGGGGCACTATGTGGCAGTGTGGAGTTTGCGGGCCTGGAGGGCGAAGCGGTCATGAAAGCCTCACAAATGGTATTGGGGGTCAAGCTCCGGGACGATGCCCGCTTCGACAACTTTCACGGTGACCGTAACCGTTCGGCCGCACAGCGGCTGGAGCTGGTGTGCCGGGAGCCGTCGGGGCTTCCGGTAGTGGTGATCTGTGGCGATTCCGATACCGGCAAAAGTCATCTGTTGCAGGCGATCTGCCATGAGTCCGAGCAGATGGGAAAAACCGCCGTCTGCATCAGCATTGTCGAGCTGCTGCCGTTCGGCCCGGACGCCTTGGCGGGCCTGGACAGTCATGATGTGATCTGTCTTGACGATCTGGAGCATGCCGCGGGTGATCCCGGCTGGGAGGAGGCGGTTTTCCACCTGTACAACCGGGTGCTGGATCGTAATGGCCTGCTGGTGGTCAGTCTGTCTGAGGTGCCCGCTTCGCTGCCGTTCGGACTGGCAGACCTGGGATCTCGTCTGGCGCATGGCTTGCTCATTCAGTTGGGCGTGTACCGGGATGAGGATCGGCAGCGAATCCTGATGGCCCGGGCAGAGCAGCGCGGGCTGGTGATGAGTGAGGATGTTGCCGGCTTCATCATGCGCAGGGCCCCTAGAAAGCTGGGTGATCTGCTGGGGCTGCTGGATACATTGGATGAGAATTCGCTGCAGGCCCAGCGACGTTTAACCATTCCGTTTGTTAAAGCTGTGATGGGATGGTAACGGCAAAGGGATTAATAACGATAAAGGCCATTGGAGAGACGACATGAGACGGGTTGTATTCAATCAGAAAGGTGGCGTTGGCAAGTCCAGTATCACCTGTAATCTGGCGGCCATCAGCGCCGCAAGAGGAAAGCGTACCCTGGTGGTGGATCTGGACCCACAGGGCAACTCCACCCACTACCTGCTGGGCAAGCCGGCGGCTGAACTGAAAGATACCGTTGCCGATCTGCTGGAGCAGACGGTCGCCTTCAGTGTCTTCAATCGTCGACCTGACGAGTTTGTACACGCCTCGTCGTTCGACAACCTGTACGTGTTGCCATCCAGCCCTGAGCTGGATTTTCTGGAACGCAAACTCGAAGCCAAGCACAAGATCTACAAGCTCAGGGAGTTCCTGAAAAAGCTCAGCGACAGTTTCGATGAGATCTATATCGATACCGCTCCGGCCCTGAATTTCTACACCCGTTCTGCCCTGATTGCTGCCCAGCGCTGCCTGATCCCGTTCGACTGCGATGATTTCTCCCGCCAGGCGCTCTACAACATCCTCCATGAAATCCGCGAATTGCAGGAGGATCATAATGAGGAGCTGGTTGTTGAGGGCATCATTGCAAACCAGTTCCAGCCAAGGGCGAGCCTGCCCAGGCAGTTGGTCCGGGAGCTGACGGAGGAGGGGTTGCCGGTGCTGCCGGTACGCCTGTCCAGTTCCGTCAAGATGAAAGAATCACACCAGAGTCGCCAACCGCTGATTCACATGGCTCCGAAACACACGCTCACACGCCAGTATGAGGATCTATACCGTGTGCTGCATGGGGAGTCTGTTGAGCTGGAGCCATTGGCAGACTGAGAGGAATCCCATGAGTGAAAAAGCACGCCACCTGGATCAGGTGACCGACGGTTTGCTGCAGATTGAAATTGAACTTCGGCAACTGGGTGTCTGGCAGACAGAAAGCCTGCCACCGGAGGCGTTCCAGAGTACGCAGCCGTTCTGCCTGGATACCATGGACTTCACCCAGTGGCTGCAGTTCGTGTTTCTTGAAAAAATGAAGGCGCTGGTGGAAGCCGGTCACGCGCTGCCAGAGGTATCTGGTATTGCGCCCATGGCAGAAGAGCATTTCCGTGGGCGTGAGCAGTCCGGCCGTGAGCTGATCTCAGCGCTTGAGGAGATGGATCGGCTGTTGTCCTCTGGCGGCCGCTGATTATTCCGGGACTGGATTACTCCAGGCGCATGGACAAATCGATGGCTCGTACGTCTTTGGTCAGTGCGCCAATAGAGATGTAATCCACGCCGGTTTCGGCAACGGGCACCAGCGTGTGCGCGTTGATGCCACCGGAAGCTTCAAGGCGGGCTTTTCCGGCATTCCGCTTTACCGCTTCAGCCATGTCGGCAAGCGAGAACTCGTCCAGCATGATGATGTCGGCCCCGGCCTCAAGAGCCTGGTCCAGTTCGTCGAGCGATTCGGTTTCCACTTCCACGGGTTTGCCTGGTGCAATGCGGTGCGCTTCGGCGACCGCATTGGCAATGGAGCCGCAGGCGGCAATGTGGTTTTCCTTGATCAGGAAGGCGTCCCAGAGCCCCAGCCGGTGATTGTCGCAGTCACCGCAAGTCACCGCGTATTTCTGGGCCAGTCGCAGCCCTGGCAGGGTTTTCCTGGTGTCCAGAAGGCGGACGTTGGTATGGGACACCCGGCGAGCGTAATGGGCACAGGCCGTTGCCACGCCAGACAGGGTCTGCAACCAGTTAAGAGCAGCTCGTTCAGCGGTCAGAAGCGAGCGGGCCGGGCCTTGCATGCGGAAAATCACGGCGTTGGCGGGTACGTCGTCGCCATCGTGAAACTGCCACTGAAGTGTTACTGAGGGATCCACCTGGCGAAAAACCTCCTCCACCCAGGCGCTTCCAGCCAGGCGGGCGTCTTCCCGGGTGATTACCCTTGCGGTTGCCAGTTTTTCGGCAGGAATCAGCTGGGCAGTGATGTCGCCATCGCCAATATCTTCCCGCAGACTCTGGGCAACGGATTCGATACGGGCCTGGCGCAGCAGTTCGGCAGAAATCATTGGGACGTCCGGAGGTTGTTGGTGGCTTGGAAAAGTGTGGAGGGCAATTCTACTGCCAGCGCTATCGATTCGCCAAATGGAGGTGTGAGCGGTCTGAAGTGTGATGCAGTTCCTGCTGACACAAAAGGTGACAAATTCTGACACAAGGTGACGACACTCGCCCGTATGATGTAATCCTATAAAGGTTTAAGTACCATCAGCTGTTCGATTCCGGAGCATCCACATGGCGCACGATAACAAGGTAGTCCGCTTGGCCGGTCAGAAGCCGGTGAGCCGGTTCTCGTTACCGGTAGAGCTGGTGCGACTGCGTGACACATCGGGTCAGTCACTCAAGGCGGTACTTGCCAGTTTTTTCGAACAGGCTGACGACAGTTTGTTTGCCCTCGCAGACCGGGCCGGCTCCAACCAGGACCAGACTGCCTACTTCGACGCCATGCGGGAGCTGCGACTGCGCCGGAAGGCAATGACAGTGTCAGTCCTGCAATACGTCAGCCAGGCCTTCAATGAGCTGGGTAAGTTCAAACCTGCCCGCTCCGGTGGTTCACTGGAAGAAGTGGACCAGGACTCCCTCAGCCTGGTGGATCACTCTGATCTTGAACAGCAGGTAGCGATAGATAACCTGACCAATCGCCTGCGGAATCGATACCAGGAGCCGGTAAGGATGTTGGCGGCCCGGATTCGCCATCTCGTTCCGCAACTGGATCTCTCAGACGACCAGATGCCTCTCAGCCCGGAAGTGATCTGCGGTGCCATCTCGGATGCCTGCACCGATCTGGACATTGATATCCGCGCCAAGCTGGTGGTTTTGAAGCTGTTTGAGCGACTGCTGGTGGACAAGCTCAGTGATTTCTACCAGGAATGCAACAAAACCCTGATCGCCGCCGGCGTGCTGCCTGACATGAAGCGGGCTCCGGTGGGTGGTGCTCAGGTAGCGCCGGGTCGCAGTGCGCCAAAGGCAGGCGGTTCGCCAGCGCCCGCCCAGGAAGCCCCGGCTGCCGAAGGTACTGCCCATAGCCATGGACCGTCGCCTACTTTCAGTGAGCTGAGTGCGCTGTTGCACCAGGGAGAGACCAGTAGTGCCGGTATGGCACAAACCGGCGCTGTTCTGGATACCGATCGTCTGATGGCGCGCCTGAACGAACTGCAGGGCGCAGCGCCGCAGGGTGAAGGCGACAATGTGGTGCCTTTGCGCCAGCAGTTACAGCCGCTGTTGCAGGGTCCGGAAGGGAAGCGATTCTCAGTAGGGCAGGTCGACAGTGATGTGATCAATCTGGTCTCAATGCTGTTTGATTTTATTCTCGAGGATCGTCAGTTGCATTCGGTCATGAAGGCGCTGATCGGGCGGCTACAGATTCCGGTGCTCAAGGTCGCACTCAGCGACAAGAACTTTTTCAATCGTGGTGGCCATCCGGTTCGCAAGCTCCTCAACGAACTTGCCCTGGCCGCCATTGGCTGGAGCGAGAAACGTGCCGGAATGCGTGATCCGCTTCGGGAAAAGATTGAGGAAGTGGTGGGTCGGGTGCTGACCGAATACACCGATCAGGTAGGGCTGTTCGAGGAATTGCTGAAGGACTTTGGTCACTTCATGGATCTGGATCGCCGGCGTCGCGAGCTGGTTGAGCAGCGCCTTCGGGATGCCGAGGAAGGACGCGCCCGGCAGGAGCGTGCCAGTCAGGCTGCTACCGATGTTATCCGTGAGCACACGGCAGGCCGGGACATTCCCGAGCCGGTTTTACAGGTGCTGAACGAGCCCTGGACCCGCTACCTGCAGTGGGTGGTGTTGCGCGAGGGTGAAGAAAGCGAGCGTTGGCTGCAGGCAAAGGCCATCAGCGAGCGGCTGGTGTGGAGTGTTGACCCGCGACCGGTGTCTTCTGATACCCGGGCGGAACTGTTGCGAATGATTCCAGAGGTGGTGGAAGAGCTCCGCAAGGCGCTTCAGGAGATCTCCTGGGATCCGTTTGCAACCGATGCGGCCATCCGGGACCTGGAGCTTGCCCATGTCGATGTTTTCCAGAAACTGGTGACCGCGCCGGTTGTTGAAGACAAGGCACCCACGATTGAGAATTTTGAGGTACCTGAAGCTCCGGCAGAGCCGGCGGAAACTCCCGAGCAATCGGAACCTGCGCCGGAGGTGATTGACGAGGTGACTGAACCTGCGTCAGTCAAGCCTGCTGAGATCTCAGCCGGCGTTGAGACGGCAGCCGTCGCCGAGGAATCCGCGGAGATCCAATCACCAGTAGCGTCGGCGGAATGGCTGGCGAAGGCGGACGGCCTGAGAGTTGGATCCTGGGTTGAAATGGCCAGAGACGAGACCAGGGTCCGTTGCAAGCTGGCCGCCTTCATCAAGGCCACCGGCAAGTACATCTTTGTTAACCGCAGTGGTGCGAAGGTGGCGGAATATCATAGGGATGACCTGGCGATTGCTCTGCAGGAGCAGGCGATCACCATGCTGGATGACGGCCTGATTTTTGATCGGGCACTGGAGTCCATCATCGACAACCTGCGTCATAACCGAAAAGACTGATCTCTGGTACTGAGTGCCCACGCAGGGCACCGGCGACGTCGTGGCATCCATGGGCGCTTTGTGATTCAATCATCTGCATGAGTCCCCTGCGCCGATGGAAACACGTTGTCTAGTATCCAGAACGATCATCACCCACACTCCCTGAAAGATGCGGCAGCACTTTTGCGTTCCAGTGGCCGGTTCCCCGGCGTGCGCTGGTGTCCGTCGCCCAATTTTGGTCCCCGCCCGGACGGTTCCTCTATCTCACTGCTGGTGGTTCACAACATCAGCCTGCCGCCGGAACAGTTTGGCGGCCCGCACATCGAGAATTTTTTCTGTAACTGTCTGGATACCGCTGCCCACCCCTATTTTGAAACGATCGCAGAGCTGAAGGTGTCTGCGCACGCGTTGGTTCGCCGGGATGGTTCCGTTATTCAGTTTGTCAGCTGTCTGGACAGGGCATGGCACGCTGGCCGTTCCAGTTTTCAGGGTAAGGAGGAGTGCAACGACTACTCCATTGGTATCGAGCTCGAAGGTGCGGATGACATTTCCTATACCGAGGATCAGTACCGTGCGCTGGCGCGTCTGGCGCGCCTCGTAATGACAGCCTGGCCGGAGATCACGCCGGGTCGCATTGCCGGCCACAGTGATATTGCGCCGGGCCGAAAAACCGACCCAGGGCCCGCGTTTGAGTGGTCTCGCTTCCAGGCACTGCTGTCGAACGAGGAGATGGCCTGATGTCGTTGGTTGTTTTTCTGATTGCGTACGTGATTCGCCGCAGGCTGGACCGCGCCGATCACCTGGCTGGCGATGAGGTCTGGCGTAACTGGTTTCATCGTTGGGGCCGGGTTGAAGCGGGTCAGGAGCGGTCAGTCTGGAGAGGTGCGCTGCTGGTTGTGTTACCTTCTCTGGCGCTCGCTGGCGCGTGGGCGCTGTCCAGTGAGGCGGGCTACCGCTATGCCCTGTATCCGCTTGAACTCGTGCTGATGGTGGTGCTGATGGGAGCGCCGGGCTGGCGCAAGGTGCTGCGAGCCTATTCCGATGCCTGGCGGCGCGGAGATATGCAGGCTGCCTGGCACCATGTTCAAGAGCGCCTGCCCGCCTCCGAAAGAGGAGCGGCGCTATCGCCAGAAGCCATGCACCTGTCGGTGTCGCGGGCGCTGATGGTCTCGGTTTTCGAGCGTTTCTTCCTGGTGGTTTTCTGGTATGCCGTCGGCGGCATAGCGCTGGCTTTTCTGGCTCGCGGGCTTGTAGCTCTGGCGGGCCAATGGCCGCAGGCGGCCGCGCGGGAACGCTATCAGCGGGCGGCCCGGCTTATCGGCTGGATTCCTTCCCGCTTGCTGTCATGCACATTCGGGCTCGCCGGTGACCTGGCCGGCTGGTCCCGGGAGATACGCAAGGTATTCCCGGGATTCGGGAAAAAGACCGCGGATGTGCTCATGATTTCCGCCAACGGGTCGTTAACTGGATATGCACTTGATCCTGCGCGCTTTTCGGAGTTACACCCGGAAGAGTGGCCCGATTTTGGCGGGCGGAGCCTCAGCGCTATAAGGGACCTCCTCAACCGGAGCATGCTGGTGTGGATATGTGCGTTTGCATTGCTGGTGATCGCAGGCATGGCCTAGCCGGAAAGCAAAAACGGATTACAGAATAACACTAAATAGTGATTAAGTTTTTCCGGCAACGGGCGATAATCAAACAAAAGAATAAAGATTCAGTTGTTAGAAGCAGCGAGGGCTCTGTGAACTATATAATCAATCCGGCTGTAGCACTGATGAATCGGCTGCCCATGGTTTACAAATTCAGCCTCATCAGCATTCTCTTTCTTGGTCCCATCATCGTGCTCTCCTGGTTGGTGATTTCCGGGCTTAACCAGTCGGTTCAGACCATGACCCGCGGCATTGAAGGTCTTGCAGAACTCCAGAAGGTGGAGCGCCTGCTGGTGGCGGCAATGGATTACCGTGACTATCAGGCCCCCGGCATTCTGAAAGACGAACAGCCCTTGCTCGAAAAAGCCAACGAGGCGGCCAGTCGCATGGATGCCCTGTTGGCAGATCTCGCCGAACCACAGCGTTCTTTTGACACCTCCGGCTCCTGGCAGGAGCAGATTCTGGCTGTAAGGGAAGAATGGGAGACGCTCAAAGCCAACGATAACTATCAGGGCAACATTGACCCTCAGTTCAAGTACTACCAGGAGTTTGTGCAGAAGGTGATGGCCTTGCTGCCGGCGACCATTGAAATCAGCGGATTGGGTCAGGATGCGTCCCGGGAAAACCTGCTGCTGTTAGGGCTGGTGGGTTCTGCGTTGCCTGAGTCTCGCACTGTTGTTGGCCGCGCCCGTTCATACGGTATTTTTGCGCTGGTGGAAGGTCAGGTGGGCTATGCACTCAGCGAAACCCTGAATGAAATCTACGATCAGTTGACCAACCGCAGTTCGCTGCTTTCGCCGGCCCTTTCCGTTGCTGTGGAGGCGTCGCCCCAGCTGGCAGAGAGTGCGAGCGGTGCGTTGACCCGCACGGAAGAGAGTCTGATGACAGTCCGTGATGAGCTGGATCTGAATGTCATCACGCCTATGCGCCTGGAGCTGCCCTGGCAGGAATTTGACGAGACCGTATCGGCGCAGATGGGATATTACGATACCCTCAGCGATCGTATCTTCGATGTGGTTGCCGGTAATCTTGAGGATCGCCTGGCTCGCCAGACCGGGCAGCGCACCCTGATTCTGGTGGCGCTGATTGCTGTGATGCTGGTGGTGGTCTACCTCTATGTGGGTTTCTTTATGTCTGTGCGGATTGCCATCAACCGGTTCAGCGAAGCTGCAAGAAATGTGGCCGCCGGCGATATGACCACCCATATCCGGTTGAACAACCGGGACGAACTGGGTGAGCTCACCTCTGAGTTCAACAACATGACCGATCGTATTGCTGAGCTTGTCCGGTCGGTGGGCTCTACAACAGCGGATGTTGATCAGCAGGCGGTCCGGGTGAATGACACCGCTTCGGCGAACAGTCAGGCCGTGGCCCGACAGATGGAAGAGACCGGTCAGATCAACGAGGCCATGGGCCAGATGGTGGAAGCGGTCAATGAAGTCACGGAGAGTGCGCACCGGGTGGCGGATAGTGCGGGGAATGCCGAGAAAGATACCGAGAAGGGTCGGGAAGTGGTGGCCGATACGGTGGCGACCATTAACCGGCTGGCTACGGAGATTGCAGGCGCCGTTGATGTCATCAACCGGGTGAGTGCGGACAGTGACAATATCAGTCAGGTTCTGGTTGAGATTAAAGCAATTGCCGAGCAGACCAACCTGCTGGCGCTGAACGCGGCCATCGAGGCAGCGAGGGCGGGAGAACAGGGGCGTGGCTTTGCGGTGGTGGCGGATGAGGTTCGTTCATTGTCTCAGCGTACCCACAAGTCCACTGAGGAAATTGAAGGCATGATCTCCCGGCTTCAGGGTGGTGTAAAAGAAGCGGTATCTGCCATGACCTCAAGTCACGATGCCACGGAGAAGACGGTACAGAAGTCTGGTGAAGTGACCGAAGCGCTGGATCGGATCGCCTCGGGCATTTCCGAGATCGTTGATATGAGCCACCAGATTGCCCAGGCGGCGGAGGAACAGTCGGCCGTGGCCAGGAACGTGAATGCCAACGTGGAGCGCATTGGCGAATTTGGCCAGAGCACTGCCTCCAACGCCGAAGAGACTCTGGCTTCGTCCAGACAGATGTCGGAGCTTACCGCGTCGCTTCAGCGCCTGGTGGAAGCATTCAAGGTGTAATCTGTGGTTGTTGTGAAAAATCCGGCCTCAGAGGCCGGATTTTTTTTGCTCCCAGAGAATCTCCTGGCTGCCATCCCGGCGAGCCAGCACCCGGGCGATGACAAACAGCAGATCGGATAACCGGTTCAGGTAGTGACGCGAGGCAGTATTGATGGAGTCCTCGTGGCCAAGGGCCACCACCACGCGCTCGGCCCGGCGACAGACCGCCCGTGCCAGATGACATTGTGCTGCGGCAGGGCAGCCCCCGGGCAGGATGAAGTTTTTTAGCGGCGGCAGGTCGGTGTTGTACTCGTCCAGAGTCTGCTCCAGCCACTCAATGTGATTGTCGCTGATCACCTTGCTGCCCGGGATGGCAAATTCGCCGCCCAGATCAAACAGGTGATGCTGAATGCGCCGGAAGGTATCGATCAGACTGTCACGAGAGGGAAGCGTCTCAATCAAAACGCCGATATGGCAATTCAGCTCATCGGCCATACCCATGGCTTCCACTCGCTGGGCATTTTTGGCGATACGGTTGCCATCGGCCAGGCCGGTAGAGCCGTCGTCTCCGGTTCGGGTGTAGATCTTCGACAGGCGATTGCCCATGGTCTTGCTCCCTCTGGTAAAAGTCAGTTCAGTTGTTGTACCTGTTCGGCGAGCATTTGGTTCACCTGTGCCGGTATGCCATGTTGATGGCCGAGCCGCGCCAGGTAACCGTTAATGAAGTCGATTTCCGTGGTTCTGCCTGCCTGTACATCAGCCCGCATGGAAGACGTGTTGGCGGCGGTTTTGCGGGCGACAGTCTCAATAGTCTCGCGCAGGTTTTCCGGGGGTTGTTGCGGTTGTCCGGCGGCAGGGAGCAGGCGGCTGATCTCCTCACACAAGGGGGCAATCCATTGCAGGTAAAACGGTTGTGTCAGAATCTCTCCGTTGGGGCAATCCAGAATGGCCGTAAAGGCGTTTATGCCGGCGTTGATCACCAGTTTTTGCCAGAGCCTTGCCAGTATGTCGTGTTCAGGGTGGACCATGAGGCCGCTGCTGGCGAGCTGTTGGGCAACCCATTCGACCGATGGGTCCCCCGCCGGGTTCAGGGCACCGACCCAGGTTGTGCCGCGGCCAGCGTGAACGGTCAGCCCGGGGGCGGGCCGGTTTGCGCCTTCGGTCGTGGATGCGGCCAGTACCGGCCGGTCCGGCCATGTTTCGGTGACCTGCTGCTGGCTCCCAAGCCCGTTTTGGAACAACACAATGGGAGTCTGTTTGGCAATGGAGGGCAGGGCCGCCTTGAGGGCTTCGAGAGTGTTGCCGGCTTTGGTCGTCACCAGGAGTAGATCAGGAGATTGGCCGGGTTGTAGCCAGGGAATAATGGTACTGCCTGATTCGCCGTCAATGGGCTGAAAGCGATAACAGACGGGGGCAGGGGCCTGCCCCGGACGGGGCACAAACGCTACCTGCCCGGCAGGTAGCGTTGCCGCCCAGAGCCGGCCCAGGGAGCCGGCACCGAGGATGGCGATCATGGCCTTACATGGCCTCGATTTCTGCCCGTTGCGCACTGAGCCGCTGCAGGCTGCCCTGGGCATCCTTCAGCTTCTCTTTTTCCTTCTCTACGACTTCGGCTGGTGCCTTGGCGGTGAACTTCTCGTTGTTCAGCTTGCCTTCCAGGCGACCGATTTCCTTGTTCAGGCGTTCCAGCTCCTTGTCCAGGCGCTTGAGTTCGGCGTCCTTGTCGATCAGGCCGGCCATGGGCACCAGCACTTCCATTTCGCCTACCAGTTGGGTGGCGCTCATGGGAGCTTTGTCGCCCTCGAACCATTCCAGCTTCTCAAGTTTGGCCAGGGAAATGAGGAATTGGCGGTTGTCGTTCAGGCGGCGCTGATCGTCGGCGTTGCCGCCTTTCAGAAGTACCGGTACCTGCTTACCAGGGGAGATGTTCATCTCGCCGCGGATATTACGCACCGCTACAATCACGCCTTTCAGCCACTCGATATCGGCGGCCACGGCCGCATCCTGCTTGCTGGCATCCGGCTGCGGGTAGGGCTGCAGCATGATGCTGTCGCCCTGCTTGCCGGCCAGCGGTGCAATGCGTTGCCAGATTTCTTCGGTAATGAACGGCATGATCGGATGCGCCAGGCGGAGTACGGCTTCGAGTACGCGTACCAGGGTACGACGGGTGCCCCGTTTGGCCTCGGCACTGGCGCTGTCATCGCTCAGGGCTGGTTTGGACAGTTCCAGGTACCAGTCGCAGTATTCGTTCCAGATGAACTCGTACAGGGCGTAGGCGGCCAGGTCAAAGCGGTACTGGTCCAGGTGACGGATCACCTCCTGCTCGCAGTGCTGCAGTTCGCTGATGATCCAGCGGTCTGCCAGTGACAGTTCCACCGGCTCATTGTTCACGCCGCAGTCTTCGCCTTCCGTGTTCATCAGCACATAGCGGGCGGCATTCCACAGCTTGTTGCAAAAGTTACGGTAGCCTTCCAGGCGCTTCATATCCCAGTTGATGTCACGGCCGGTGGTCGCCATGGCGGCGAGGGTGAAACGCAGGGCGTCAGTACCATGGGCGGCGATGCCTTCCGGAAATTCCTTCTCGGTGCGCTTGCCGATTTTCTCGGCAAGCTTGGGCTGCATCAGGTTGCCGGTGCGTTTTTCCAGCAGGTCCGGCAGGCTGATGCCGTCGATCATATCCAGCGGGTCGATCACGTTACCCTTGGACTTGGACATCTTGTCGCCGTGCTCGTCCCGGATCAGACCGGTGACATACACGGTATGGAAGGGTACCTGTGGGGTGCCGTCTTCGTTTTTCATGAAGTGCATGGTCATCATGATCATCCGGGCAACCCAGAAGAAGATGATATCGAAACCGGTCACCAGCACGTCGGTGGGGTGGAACGTCTTCAGCCGTTCGGTGATTTCCGGCCAGCCCAGAGTGCCGAAGGTCCACAGGGCGGAGCTGAACCAGGTGTCCAGTACATCGTCGTCCTGCTTGAGTTCCAGTGTGTCCGGGAGCTGATGTTTGCTGCGAACCTCAGCCTCGCTCCGGCCCACATAGATATTGCCTTCAGCGTCGTACCAGGCAGGAATCCGGTGCCCCCACCAGAGCTGGCGGGAGATGCACCAGTCCTGGATGTCGCGCATCCAGGCGAAGTACATGTTCTCGTACTGTTTGGGTACGAACTGGATGCGACCGTCTTCTACCGCTTCAATAGCCGGCTTGGCCAGAGTCTTGGCGTCGGCAAACCACTGATCCGTCAGCATCGGCTCGATAATCAGCCCGGAGCGATCGCCGCGGGGTACGCTCAGCACGTGGTCTTCGATTTTCTCGACCAGGCCTGCCAGTTCCATGTCGGCAACAATCTGCTTGCGGGCTGCTTCCCGGCTCAGGCCGGCATAGGCGGCCGGGAGGGCGCTGTTAATCTCGGAATTTTCGGTGCCGTCCGCATTGAAGACTTCGGCGATTTCACGAATGTTGGCGTCCTGCGTCATGACGTTGATCATGGGCAGGTTGTTGCGTTTGCCTACGGCGTAATCGTTGAAGTCGTGAGCGGGGGTGATCTTCACGCAGCCGGAACCTTTTTCCGGATCGGCGTGGTGGTCAGCCACGATGGGAATGCGGCGGTTAACCAGCGGCAGCAGAACGTGCTGGCCAATCAGATGCTGGTAGCGCTCATCCTCCGGGTGCACGGCTACGGCGGTGTCACCCAGCATGGTTTCCGGGCGGGTGGTGGCGACGATGACGTAGTCTTTGCCGTCCTGGGTTTTCTGGCCGTCGGCCAGCGGGTAGCGCAGGTGCCAGAAATAGCCCTTTTCTTCCTTGTTTTCGACTTCCAGATCAGAGATGGCGGTGTGCAGCTTCGGATCCCAGTTCACCAGCCGTTTGCCGCGGTACACCAGGCCTTCATCGTACAGGCGGATAAAGACTTCCTGTACGGCTTTGTAGAAGCCATCGTCCATGGTGAAGCGTTCGTTGCTCCAGTCCACGGAGTTGCCCAGGCGACGCATCTGGCGGGTGATGGTACCGCCGGAGTGTTCTTTCCAGTCCCAGATGCGCTTGATGAATTCTTCCCGGCCGAGATCGTGGCGGGTTTTGTCTTCTTCTGCAGCCAGTTTGCGTTCGACGACCATCTGGGTGGCGATGCCGGCATGATCGGTGCCGACGGTCCACAGTGCGTTACGGCCCTGCATGCGCTTGAAGCGGGTGAGGGTGTCCATGATGGTGTGTTGGAAGGCGTGGCCCATGTGCAGACTGCCGGTCACGTTGGGTGGCGGGATGGCGATGCTATAGGAGTCGCCTTCGCCGCTGGGGCGGAAATAGCCTTTGGATTCCCAGTTTTCGTACCACTGGCGCTCGATGTTTTCTGGCTGGTAGGTTTTTTCCATGGGATTATGCAGTGACCGTTTTGGTTGATTCACATAGGGAAATTCTGAATCGGACGATTATACATGGTCGTCTTGATCGCGGCGAACCTGGCTAGCGTTTCCGCATATCATGCACCCGAGCTTCAATGCCCAGTGACCGCAACTGCTTGTAATGCCCCCGCGCCTGGTTCAATACCGCCGGATCATTATGGGCAACCAGTGCCAGGCGGCGGTATTGGTCAGCGTCTTCAGGCAGCGCTGAGGACAATACGATAACGGTGTCCCAGTCCACCGCGGCTGGCGGGTAGAGCAAAATGCCGACGGGGTCGGTGCAAGGTGTGGTTGCTGCTTTGGCGATGCTGTGAGGGATGAAGGCTTCGGGGGTGAAGTTCCACAACAGGTCGTCGAGTTCCAAGGCCTGTTCTTCAGTGTCACAAAGAACGCACACACGGTCGCCTTGCTGCCAGGCTTTGTCCACGAGTTTGGCAGCGTGGAGGTGGCGGGCGGCGTGGGTGTTCTGGGCGAGGATGTGGAACCAGTAGCGCTGGTTTCTGTCGTCCTGGCCGGAGGGGCCGGCAGCTGGGCTGCCGGGCTCCGGTGGGTTTGGCTGGTTATCCTGCATGGGTCATCAGGTAGTCGACCAGCAGGGGGACCGGACGGCCGGTGGCACCTTTGGCTTTGCCGGAGTTCCAGGCGGTGCCCGCGATGTCCAGGTGGGCCCAGCGGTAGTCCTTGGCGAAGCGGCTCAGGAAGCAGGCGGCGGTGATGGTGCCCGCGGGGCGGCCGCCAATGTTGGCCATGTCCGCGAAGTTGCTGTCGAGCTGGCTCTGGTATTCGTCCCACAGAGGCAGGCGCCAGGCGCGGTCGCCGGTGCGTTCGCCGGCGGCGAGCAGTTCGTTGGCCAGTTCGTCGTTGTTGGACAACAGCCCGGTGGCATGATTGCCCAGGGCGATAATGCAGGCGCCGGTGAGGGTGGCCATGTCGACCACGGCTGCCGGGTCAAATTTCTTCACGTAGGTGAGGGCGTCGCACAGTACCAGGCGGCCTTCAGCGTCCGTGTTGAGGATTTCGACGGTCATGCCGCTCAGGGTTTTGACGATATCGCCGGGGCGGGAGGCACCGCCGTCGGGCATGTTTTCAGCGGCAGCGATCACGGCAACCACGTTGATCTTGGGTTTGGTTTCAGCCAGGACTTTCATGGTGCCGAATACGCTGGCGGAACCACCCATATCGTATTTCATTTCGTCCATGCCTTCGCCAGGCTTGAGGCTGATGCCGCCGGTATCGAAGGTGATGCCTTTCCCCACCAGTACGTAGGGTTTGTCTTTGGCCTTGCCGCCACGGTATTCCATCACGATCAGGCGCGGAGGCTGCTTGGAACCTTTGCCTACGGCCAGGATGGTGTTCATGCCCAGTTTTTCCATCTGCTTCTCGTCCAGAACTTCGGTCTGGATGGAGTCGTAGTCTTTGGCCATGGCCTTGGCCTGTTCGGCAAGCCAGACCGGGTGGCAGATGTTGGGTGGGGTGTTGCCCAGGTCTTTGGTGTAGTTCATGCCGCGGCCGGTGGCCAGGCCAAGGTTGAAAGCATCTTTCAGGGACTTGCCGGCGCCGGATGCCTGTACCACAACTTTTTTCAGTTTGCGGGCGGCAGGCTTGTCGCTTTTGAATTCGGTGAAGGTGTAGAGCTGGTCTTCCAGAATCCGGCCAATCAGGTCGAGCCGGGCTTCTTCAGAGCTGACCGCAGCTTCGCCCTGAACCGCTGTATCGGTCAGGCTGATCAGTGCACTTTTGGAGGGGCCATCTTTCAATGCGCCGGTCATGGCAATCAGGCTCTTACGATACGCTGTGGCTGTGCGGTCTGCATCTTTGCCGGTGCCAATTACCACAACGCGCTGCCAGGGTTGATCCACCAGGGGCAGGGTATTCACGGAGGCGTTCTTGCCGGTCAGGTCGCCGGCTTTCTCGAGTTGCTTGATCAGTCCGCCCAGCGCGTCGTCTGCCGCTTTGGTGGATTCTGGCCACTCGCCTTTCTCAGGCAGGCCGATAACCAGGCAGTCGGCTTTGGTGGCTGTGATGGCTTTGCTGCTCAGGCTGAAATTCATGGCAACTCTCATGGCAACTCCGTTGTCAGATTATGCTTTATTCAATTGAATTGAATGTTGATGGCAATGCTCATAAGGATTGGGGCAAAGCCTTTATTAATCAAGCCGGGTGCCCGCTTCGTTACGATGGTTTTATCGTGTAGGCCCCGTACTGTCATTCGTCGGCGAGGTTACATAGAATACGCGCTGTTCTCCTTAACCTCCATCTCCAATGACGGCGCCGCCAGAGAGACTGATTTGAGTATTATCTTCCGTTACCTCATTCGCCAGATCATGGTCAGTATGCTTGCGGTGTCAGGCATTCTGTTGCTGGTGTTCATGAGTGGGCGTTTTATCAAGTATCTGGCCGATGCTGCTGAGGGCGAGATTGCGGCCGGCGTCCTGTTTGCGATTATGGGGTATCGTTTCCCCGGGTTTCTGGAATTAATTCTGCCCCTGGGCCTGTTTATCGGAATTCTGCTGGCCTATGGCCGGATGTACCTCGAAAGCGAGATGACGGTGTTGTTCGCCTGCGGTGTGAGTGAAAAGCAGTTGCTGGCGAAAACGTTACTTGGAGCGCTGCCGGTCATGCTGGTGGTGGGGGCCATGAGCCTTTACATCTCTCCCTGGGGCATGAAACAGGTGGAGCACATCTTTAACGAGCAGCGAAAGGCCACCGAGTTTGAAATGCTGGCCCCGGGGCGGTTTCAGGACTTTACCTCCGGGGATCGGGTCACTTACACCGAGGCCCTGAGCGACGACAAGCGCCAGTTGCAGGGGGTGTTTATTGCCGAGTACGACAAGGACGGTAAGGGTGTCACTCTGATCACTGCGGAGTCTGGCTCCCAGTTCATTGACGAGGAAACCGGCAGCCGGTTTCTGGTGCTGGAGGATGGTGGGCGTTTTCAGGGTGCTCCCGGCCGGCTGGATTACAACGTCACTGAATTTGAAGCCTACGGTTTGAAGATTGTCAGCGGCCAGGAGGGCAGCAAGGAGCTGGAGGAAGGCCTGAGCACGCTGGCACTTTGGAACTCGGATGATCCGGAAGACCGGGCTCTCTTGCACTGGCGAATATCGCTACCGCTGA
The DNA here is from genome assembly GCF_030541085.1 of Marinobacter sp. ST-43. Classification (NCBI taxonomy): domain Bacteria; kingdom Pseudomonadati; phylum Pseudomonadota; class Gammaproteobacteria; order Pseudomonadales; family Marinobacteraceae; genus Marinobacter; species Marinobacter sp. ST-43. Next base: position 19,460 of record NZ_JASSVO010000014.1, on the reverse strand, counting down.
TAGTGCCGATTGTTACCTTGCTGGCCGTGCGGCTCAGCCGGGTGAATCCCCGGCAGGGGCGGTTTTTCCATCTGTTGCCGGCAATGCTGGTTTACATCACCTATCTGGGCTTACTGATTGTGGCGCGGGATGCGCTGGCGGATGAAAAGGTGCCTGAATGGGTGGGTATGCTCTGGGTGCATGCGCTGTTCCTGGCGCTCGGCCTGTGGCTGCAGTTTGGCCCCGGGTGGCTGAACCGTCGTCGTCTTGAGAGGGAGGGGCGCCAGCGTGCATAAGATCGATGGTTATGTCATGCGTACCGTTGGCGGCGCCATGTTCCTGGTTATGGTTGTGGTGTTGTCGCTGGATGTGATCTTTGCGTTCATTGCTGAACTGGAAGATACGCGCAACGAATATCAAACCCTGCAGGCGTTGTGGTATGTGGCGCTGACCTTGCCCCGGCGAATCTACGATTACCTGCCTCTTGGGGCCTTCATGGGGTGCCTTGTCGGCCTGGGCTCCATGGCCAGTTCCTCGGAGCTGACGGTGATCCGGGCAGCCGGCGTGTCGCTCAAACGCATTGTCTGGTCTGCCATGAAGCCGGCGCTGATCGTGGTTCTGCTCGGCGTGGCGATTGGTGAGTATGTCGCGCCGACCACCGAACGTATTGCCCAGAGTGACAAGGCGGTGGCCTTGGGTGCGGGGAGCAGCGTGGCTTCCGCGGAAGGGGTGTGGCATCGGGAAGGCAATACTTTCATGCACCTGAATGCGGTTCAGCCAAACGGTGTGTTGCATGGGGTTTCGCTGTTCCGGTTTGACGATGCCCGGCAATTGCGGGTTGCCAGCTTCGCCGAGCGTGCCATCTACCAGGGCGACTACTGGTTGCTGGAGAACGTGACCTCCACTCGCATTGAGCCGGAGCGGACCGTGCGTGATGTGAGTGCGTCACTGCGTTGGGAGACCGGCCTGTCGCCGAGCGTGCTGAGTGTGCTGATTGTGAAGCCGGAGAATCTGTCGATGACGGGCCTGTATACCTACGCGGCCTATCTCGGAGAGCAGGGGCTGAGTGCGGCGCAATACTGGCTCGCGTTCTGGAAAAAGGCACTGATGCCCCTGGGCACGGCGGTGATGGTGTTGGTCGCCATCTCCTTTGTGTTCGGGCCACTGCGGTCTGTGACCATGGGGTTCCGGGTATTTACCGGTCTGCTGGTGGGATTGCTGTTCAAGTATATGCAGGATCTGCTGGGGCCGATGAGTATGGTTTATGGCTTTAATCCGCTGATTGCAGTGCTGGCTCCGATTGTTGTTAACGGTATTGTCGGAGCCGTCCTGATGCGTCGGGCGGGGTAGCGCCAGACCTATTTCTTCTCGGGCTTGGCCACCTGAACAACCACGCTGTTGGAGGTGCGGTCGGTCAGCGACAGCCCATTGATGGGATAGAACAACGCGATGATGGCCGGGATGCTGAGCAGCAACGTCAGCGCGCCCAGGTAGTAGGCGCCGAGAATGCTCAGGAAAACGACGATCGCAGCGGTAACATAGCGAATCAGGGCCTGGGTCCAGCTCACGGAGGTGCCATCAAGATTCTCGATGCGAACGCGCCATACCTGCATGCCGAGGGTCTGGCCGATGCGGGTCCAAAAGTAGGCGAAAAACAGATACAGCACCAGAAACAGAACGAAGGTCAGCCCCGGGTCTCCTGAGATTTCACCGGCTTCGGCCATTTGTTCATAGCGATCCCAGCCCGTAATCCATCCAGCAATCATGGTGTATACCCAACTGGCGACAAGCAGCACGGCGATACTGATCAGTCCATCGTAAATAATGGCCAGGGCGCGTTTCAGGCCGGTCGCCGGTGGCAGAAGTTCATCGGCTTCATGAAAGCGTCGGGGCATGGCGTCTCCTGTGAGTTTTCACGTTTTTCAAGTTCTCGGCGTGTGCTAGAGTAGCCGATTTGCACACGCATGTAAGTAATCGCATTTAACCTCAGACCCGGCGGTTCATTCGGCGGGTGTCTGGCAAGGTGTATCAGGTCGAAAGGTATCAAAGGTCTATGAAAACCGCAGAGTTGCGACAAGCATTCCTCGAATATTTCCAGCAGCAAGGGCATGCCATTGTGCCCAGCAGTTCACTGGTACCCCACGATGATCCCACTCTGCTGTTTACCAACGCGGGGATGAACCAGTTCAAGGATCTTTTCCTCGGCCGCGAGGAGCGCGACTATACACGAGCGACCAGCTCCCAGAAATGTGTGCGTGCCGGCGGCAAGCACAATGATCTGGAAAACGTGGGCTATACAGCGCGCCACCATACCTTCTTCGAGATGCTTGGCAACTTCAGCTTCGGCGATTACTTCAAGCGCGAGGCCATTAATTTTGCCTGGACGTTCCTGACTGGCGAACAGCACCTCAACCTGCCCCAGGAGAAGCTGTGGGTAACGGTTTACGCCGAAGACGACGAAGCCTTTGATATCTGGAACCAGGAAATCGGTGTGCCGGCGGAACGGATTGTGCGCATCGGCGACAACAAAGGCGCCCGCTACGCCTCCGATAACTTCTGGCAGATGGGTGATACCGGACCCTGCGGCCCGTGCACCGAGATTTTCTACGATCACGGCCCGGATGTGGCGGGTGGGCCTCCCGGCAGCCCGGAAGAAGACGGCGACCGCTACATTGAAATCTGGAACGTGGTTTTCATGCAGTACAACCGCACCGCCGACGGCGAGATGCTGAACCTGCCCAAGCCCTCGGTGGACACCGGCATGGGGCTGGAGCGGATTGCTGCGGTTCTGCAGGGTGTTCACAGTAACTACGAAATCGACCTGTTCCAGGACCTGTTGAAGGCGGCATCCGACATCCTGGGTGGTGCGGCCACCACAGAAGCGTCTCTGCGCGTGGTGGCGGATCATATCCGTTCTTGCGCCTTCCTGATTGCCGACGGCGTGATGCCGTCCAACGAAGGGCGCGGCTTTGTTCTGCGCCGAATTATTCGTCGCGCAGCTCGCCACGGCAACAAGCTCGGTGCTACCCAGCCGTTTTTCTACAAGCTTACCGGCGCTCTGGTTGAACTGATGGGCGAGGCCTATCCGCAATTGGTGAGTAGTCGCAAGCAGATCGAAAAGGTGTTGCTGCAGGAGGAAGAACAGTTCGCCAAGACCCTGGATAAAGGTCTGCGCCTGCTGGAGCAGGACATTGCGGAGCTGAAGGGTACCGAGATTCCCGGTGAAACCGTGTTTACGCTTTACGATACCTATGGGTTCCCGGTCGATCTGACCAACGATATTGCCCGCGAGCGTGGTCTGACTCTGGATTACGAAGGCTACGAAAAAGCCATGGAGGCCCAGCGCGACCGGGCTCGTGCCGCCAGCAAGTTTGGTATCGACTACAATGCCGCCGGCATCACGATTGAGGGCAAGACCGAGTTTACCGGTTATGACCACGTCGATGGTCATGAACGTATCCGCACGGTGCTGGTCAACGGTGAGGAGCGTAACGCGGAAGCGGGTGATGAGTGTGTGGTGGTATTGGAGCGCACGCCGTTCTACGCGGAGTCTGGTGGCCAGGTGGGTGATACCGGCCTGCTGACCTGGAGCGGTGGCCGCTTCCAGGTAACCGACACCCGCAAAGAAGGTGATAACCACCTGCATGTGGGCACCCTGATTGAAGGTGAGCTGTTCCCCGGGCTGGAAGTGGATGCGCGGATTGATCATGCCCGTCGTGAACGCACCAAGCGCAACCACTCGGCTACGCACCTGCTGCATGCGGCCCTGCGCAATATCCTGGGGGAACACGTTACCCAGAAGGGCTCGCTGGTCGACCCGGACAAACTGCGATTCGACTTCTCCCATTTTGAAGCCGTGACGCCGGAGCAGCTGAGAGAAATCGAGCGTACGGTTAACGAGCAGATCCTGGAGAACACGCCGGTAGATATCGACATTACCGATATGGATACCGCCAAGGAAAAAGGCGCGATGGCTCTGTTTGGTGAGAAGTACGGTGATGTAGTACGGGTGCTCACCATGGGTACCGACAAATACTCTGTTGAGCTGTGTGGTGGTACTCACGTTGCCCGTACCGGCGATATCGGGTTGTTCCGCATTACCTCCGAAAGCGGCATTTCCTCTGGCGTTCGTCGTATTGAGGCTGTAACCGGGTTGGGTGCGCTGGAATGGGTTGATGAAACCGAGCGTACGCTGCGCGAGACCGCACGTCTGGTGAAGGGCACCCGTGATTCTGTCGTCGACAAGGTCAAGCAGGTTCTGGACCGCAATCGCCAGCTTGAGAAGGATGTCGATGCCCTGAAAGCAAAACTGGCGAGTTCCGCGGGTACTGATCTGGCTGGTTCCGCGGTCGAAGTGGCAGGCCTGAAAGTGGTGGCCTCCGAGATGGAAGGCGCTGACCGCAAGGCCTTGATGGAAACTGCGGATCAGCTCAAGAACAAGCTGGGCGAGGGCGTTGTGGTGCTGGCCACTGTCGAAGACGGAAAGGTGGTGCTGGTGGCCGGTGTTACCAAGTCCGCCACCAACCGCATCAAGGCTGGCGACTTGATGAAGCATCTGGCCTCGCTGGTAGATGGCAAAGGCGGCGGTCGCCCCGACATGGCCCAGGGTGGTGGTAATGATCCATCCCGTCTGGCCGAAGCCCTGGCTGGTGTACCGGCCTGGGTTGAGCAAAATATCGGGTAAACAACTGTTTTCTGATACGGGCGGAGGTTTATAATCCCGCCCGTTTGTTTTTAATGGCGGGGCGCCCAGCCCCGTTGTGACACCCCGTTTCGGAGTTTGGGAAACATGGCTCTGCTGGTTCAGAAATTTGGTGGTACGTCCGTCGGGACAACCGAGCGGATTGAAGCGGTAGCTGACAAGGTCTGTCGGTTCCGCAAAGAAGGGCACGATGTCGTGGTTGTGGTTTCGGCCATGAGCGGTGAAACCAACCGTTTGATTGCACTCGCCAACGATATTATGGATGAGCCTACCCCCCGTGAGATGGACGTTCTGGTTTCCACCGGCGAGCAGGTGACCATTGCCCTGTTGTCCATGGCACTCCAGAAGCGGGGCTGCGATGCCCGGTCCTACACCGGTTCCCAGGTCAGGATTCTCACGGACAGCAGCCATACCAAGGCGCGTATCAAGCAGATTGATGAGCAGCGCATGCGGGAAGATCTGGATGCCGGTCGGGTGGTCGTGGTAGCCGGCTTCCAGGGCATTGATGACAACGGCAATATCACCACGCTCGGCCGTGGCGGTTCTGACACCACGGCGGTTGCCCTGGCGGCGGCACTGAAAGCCGATGAATGCCAGATCTATACTGATGTAGATGGTGTTTACACAACTGACCCAAGGGTAGTGGACAGTGCCCGCCGGTTGGAGCGCATTACATTTGAAGAAATGCTCGAGATGGCTAGTCTGGGTTCTAAGGTACTCCAGATTCGCTCAGTTGAGTTTGCAGGTAAATACAACGTTCCATTAAGGGTGTTGTCCAGCTTTCAGGAAGGCGAGGGCACCCTGATTACTTTTGAGGATGAGAACGCCATGGAACAACCGGTTGTTTCCGGCATTGCTTTCAATCGTGACGAAGCCAAGCTGACGATCTCTGGTGTGCCCGATACACCGGGCAGCGCACTGCGGATTCTCAAGCCCGTCAGTGATGCTAATATCGAAGTAGATATGATTGTTCAGAACGTGGGCGAGGATAACAAGACTGCCTTTACGTTTACGGTGCATCGCAACGATTTCAAACGGGCCCAGGAAGTGTTGCGCGGTGTTACCGCTGAGCTGGGTGCCGGTGAAGTGGGTGGAGATACCAAGATCGCGAAGGTCAGCATCGTAGGCGTGGGTATGCGCTCCCATGCGGGCGTTGCAACCAAGATGTTTGAAGCGCTGTCCAATGAGGGCATCAATATTCAGATGATCTCCACGTCAGAAATCAAGATTTCGGTGGTGATTGATGAGAAGTATCTCGAGCTTGCCGTTCGCGCACTGCACAGTGCGTTCGAGCTGGATAAAGCCGGGGTGGAGGAGAGTGCCTGAGGCAGGAGGTCTCAAATGCTCTCTGATCAAGGTCATTGAAGATAGCTATCAGGGTTCAGGTAAGTATAAGTATTTCTGCGTCTTTAGTGTCTGAAGTGATCTCATTATAAAAGCAATAAGTAAACAGTAGTGTTTGTCGGAACAGGTAGCTCTGGAATAGGGAGTAAGGGATATGTTGATTTTGACTCGCCGTGTTGGCGAAACCCTCATGATCGGCGACGAAATTACCGTCACCGTTCTGGGTGTAAAGGGGAATCAGGTACGCATCGGTGTGAACGCGCCAAAAGATGTGGCGGTTCACCGCGAAGAAATCTATCAGCGAATTCAATCTGAAAAAGGCTCCGAAGAGCCGGAATCGGGCAATCGTTGATCAGTTAAAAAGCCGTTCGAGGGTAACCCGGACGGCTTTTTTGATTGTGGGGAAAATCGGCCAGAAAAAAGTCGTGTCAACCCTATGAAAACAGAAAAATTATGGTAGTATACGCCCCGTTCTCAAGGAGAGGTGGGTGAGTGGCTGAAACCAGTTCCCTGCTAAGGAACCGTACGAGCAATCGTACCGAGGGTTCGAATCCCTCCCTCTCCGCCATTTTCTCCCCGGAGAGAAGTGAGAACAGTTGAGGTAGCACTCAACGTTGCGATGCGCGGCTGTAGCTCAGCTGGATAGAGTACCTGGCTACGAACCAGGCGGTCGGAGGTTCGAATCCTCCCAGCCGCGCCAACATCGCAAATCAGTTTCAAGCGGCTGTAGCTCAGCTGGATAGAGTACCTGGCTACGAACCAGGCGGTCGGAGGTTCGAATCCTCCCAGCCGCGCCATATTAAAGTCAAAGCGCCTCAGTTTGTGTACCCCACAGGCTGAGGCGTTTTGCTATACAAAATAAAAAACCCCGCCTTGTGCGGGGTTTTTTATTGTCTTTACCACATCAAATCGTCGGGGATTTCATACCCTGCATACGGGTCGTCTTCGCCTGCGTCATCCTGTTTACGATCATGCATTGAGATGATGGCGCTCTCATCGCGCTCCATAATCTTGCGGGCCACCCTGTCCGGGACGATCTCATAGTGGTCACCCAGCGCCACAATGGCCAGACGGCCTCGAGAGAGTTGGTCCACCATCTGTTCGTTCACTAGAATCTTCTTGATCTTCTTGCCGTCGACAAACTGGTAGGAGGTTTCGCCGCGGCTCCGGTCCAGGCGATTGGTTTCGATCAGCTGCCGAATCTGTGCCTGAATCGCCTTTTTCTCAGCCTCTTTCTTGCGCTCAAGGTTGAGCTGCCGATCCCGCTCGGCCTTTTCCTGGCGAGCCTTGCGGGCGCGCTCTCCGGCTTCGTTTACAGTCGTGGCGCCTTTGGGCTGTTGCTTTCTCTGTTTTCGTTTTTCATTTCGTACTTCCCGGGCTTTTTTTTCGTCGGCCAGCCCGGCCTTTAATAACTGTTCCTGCAGTGAGGCCATCAGCGACTCCGTGAATTCATGATAAACTGGTGCAATCAAACGTTAAGTATACGCCGTCAGCATTCTCTCAATAACCCATCACAACCCACCCCACGGATTTTTCTATGTCATCTTTTAAAGCGCTTGGTCTTTCCGCGGCCATGCAGGCCAATCTTGATCAATTGGGTTACCAGCAACCTACGCCGGTTCAGGCAGAGGCGGTTCCGCTTGCGTTGGCGGGCAAGGACGTGATTGCCATGGCGCAAACCGGCAGCGGCAAGACAGCGGCGTTCGGGATACCGATTATCGAGGCCATCGATCCGCGACGCTTCCAGGTTCAGAGTCTTGTTCTTTGTCCCACCCGGGAACTGGCGGATCAAGTGGCCAAAGCGTTGCGAGAGTTGGCACGGGCCAAAGATAACGTGAAGGTGCTGACGTTGTGTGGTGGTGTGCCTATCGGCCCCCAGATCGGGTCGCTCAGCCATGGCGCTCATATCGTCGTGGGTACCCCTGGCCGGGTAGATGACCACCTGCGCAAAGGTACGCTTTCGCTGGATGGCTTGAAAGTGCTGGTGCTGGACGAGGCGGACCGCATGCTGGATATGGGGTTCGAGGAGGTGGTCACCAGTATCGTCTCCCAATCTCCCGGTGGCAGGCAGACGCTGCTGTTCTCCGCCACCTGGCCGCCGGCCATCAGAAAGCTGAGCGAGCAATTCCAGAGCAAGCCGGAAGACGTGCGGGTGGAATCAAAAGCGGCCGCCATCACCATTGAAGAATCCTTTTACGAAATCCAGCCGGACCAGCGGGCGGCGGCCGTGGCAGCACTGCTTTCCCGTTTTCAGCCGGTGTCGTCTCTGGTGTTCTGTACCACCAAACGGGACTGTGATGAGCTGTCGGATGAACTGGGTCGTCTCGGCTTTTCGGCGTTGTCGCTACACGGCGATCTGGACCAGCGCGAACGGGACAGCGCTCTGGTTCGATTTGCCAACCAGAGTTGTACGGTTCTGGTGGCTACCGATGTGGCGGCAAGGGGGCTCGATATCAAAGGGCTACCACTGGTCATCAATGCCGAGCCTGCGCGGGATCCCGAGGTGCACACCCATCGGGTGGGCCGTACCGGCCGGGCAGGCGAGCAGGGGCATGCGGTTACTCTTTGCACTCCGCGCCAGGGCCACAAGATTACGCGCCTGGAAGCGGAGCGGGGCGAGCCGGTGTTGTGGGGCGATACGGAGGCGTTGCTGGCGGAGGCGTTGCGCCCGGTTACGCCGGCCATGAAAACGCTGTGCCTGGCTGGCGGTCGCAAAGACAAGGTGCGCCCTGGCGACGTGATGGGAGCTCTTACCGGCGAGGCTGGTATTCCCGGCGCTGCCGTTGGCAAAATCGACCTGTTCGATTTTCAGTGCTTCGTGGCGGTTGAGTCCCGGTGGGCGTCCCAGGCGCTGGCGCGGCTGGAGAAAGGTAAGGTGAAAGGCCGGAAATTCCGGGTTAGATATGCATGATTAGAGCTGGGTGAGATTGTCTCAGCAGCTGTCATTTCAGGCCGGGACGCTCGGAAAGTCCCTATAGAAATGCGTGCTTCAGGTTGCTCCTGGTCATTGAAAACGGTAAATTACGCAGGATTTTGCCTCCCGAATTGTTCCGCCGGGCCATTAGACTTTAGTTTTAGTGGTGGCTTGTCGGGCGGTACGGGGAAATCAACAAACCAATACAGGTAGCTGTTCGATATGAATGAGCTGATGTCACAAGCCGTAGACTTGATGATTGCCGGCATGGGCTTCGTGTTCGTGTTCCTGATTATTCTGGTATTCGCGACCGGCCTGATGTCCAAAATCATCCTGCGGTTTGCGCCGCCAGAGCCGGCAACCCCGGCCAGAACGCCACGTGCCAAGCCGAAGGCGCCCACGTCGGTTGACCCTGACACCGCCGAGGCCATCAAGAAGGCGATTGCACAATACCGGTCACGCCACAAGAAGTGACCCCGGTACACGATTAGAACCTTTTAACAGAAGGCTGACACGATGACTGACACGAAAAAACCGCTGGGGATTACGGACGTAATTCTGCGTGACGCCCACCAATCCCTGCTCGCCACCCGCATGCGTCTGGACGACATGCTGCCAATCGCCGAGAAACTCGACAAAGTGGGTTTCTGGTCGCTGGAATCCTGGGGTGGGGCTACCTTTGATGCCTGTATCCGTTACCTGGGCGAAGACCCCTGGGAGCGCATCCGCGAACTTAAAAAAGCCATGCCCAATACTCGCCAGCAGATGCTTCTGCGCGGCCAGAACCTGTTGGGCTATCGTCACTATGCGGATGATGTGGTTGACCGTTTCTGTGAGCGTGCCGCCGAGAACGGCGTAGACGTGTTCCGTATTTTTGATGCCATGAACGATCCCCGCAACATGGATCGCGCGATCAAGGCCGTTCGCAAGACCGGCAAGCATGCCCAGGGTACGATTGCTTACACCACCAGCCCTGTGCACACCATCGATATGTGGGTAGATCTGGCGAAAGAAGTCGCCGACATGGGCGCAGATTCCATCGCGATCAAGGACATGGCCGGTATTCTCAAGCCGTATGTGGCCTATGATCTGGTCAGCCGCCTGAAGAAAGAGCTGGATATCCCTATCCACATGCAGTGCCACGCCACCACCGGCATGTCGACCGCTACCGCCATCAAGGCTGCGGAAGCCGGTATCGATAACGTGGATACTGCTATTTCCTCCATGAGCATGACCTATGGTCACTCGCCCACCGAGGCTGTTGTTGCCATCCTGGAAGGTACCGATCGTGACACCGGTCTTGATCTGAACCTCCTGGAAGAAATTGCCGCCTATTTCCGCCAGGTGCGCAAGAAGTATGCGAAGTTTGAGGGCAGCCTGCGCGGCACTGATTCCCGCATCCTGATTGCTCAGGTACCGGGCGGCATGCTGACTAACATGGAAAACCAGCTGCGTGAGCAGAACGCAAGCGACAAGTTTGACCAGGTGCTGGAAGAAATTCCCAAGGTTCGTGAAGACCTGGGCTTCATTCCGCTGGTGACCCCGACCTCGCAGATTGTCGGCACCCAGGCGGTACTGAATGTTCTGACCGGCGAGCGTTACAAGTCCATCTCCAAGGAAACCTCCGCCATTCTGAAGGGTGAGTACGGCGCAGCGCCAGCCCCTATGAATAAAGAGCTTCAGGAGCGTGTGCTGGATGGCAAGGAAGTCATGACCTGTCGTCCTGCAGATGTGCTTGAGCCAGAAATGGACAAGCTGACCGACGAACTGAAGAAGCTGGCGGACGAGAAGGGCATCAAGCTGGCCGACAATCTTGAAGACGACGTGCTGACCTACGCGCTGTTCCCACAGATCGGCCTGAAGTTCCTGGAGAACCGCAACAACCCGGATGCGTTCGAGCCGGTACCGACCGCAGAAGACGCCGCACCGGCCAAGAAAGCCGCAGGCCCGGAGACTTACACCGTTGAAGTTAACGGCAAGAAGTTTGTGGTGGCGGTTTCCGAAGGTGGCGAGATTACCCAGATCCAGGGTGACGGTGGCGCCGCGTCTGCTCCGGCCGCTTCCTCCGCACCCGCTCCGGCGGCAGGCGAAGGCGAGCCTCTGGTGGCACCGCTGGGTGGTAACATCTTCAAGGTTCTGGTTTCTCCGGGTGACACCGTTGAGGAAGGTGACGTGCTGATTATCCTCGAAGCCATGAAGATGGAAACCGAGGTTCGCGCACCGAAAGCCGGTACTATCGGCGAAGTCTTCATCAAGGTCGGTGATGCCGTCTCCCCTGATGATGAAATGCTGACAATCGCATAAGGGCCAGCATTCCATGGATAAATTAATGACACTGTGGACAGGCAGTGGCCTGTTCAACATCGAGCTGGGCCAGGTGATCATGATCGCTATTGGCCTGTTGCTTCTCTATCTTGCGATCAACAAGAAGTTTGAGCCGTTGCTGCTGGTGCCCATCGGGTTTGGTGGCATTCTGGCGAATATTCCGGAGGCAGGGCTTGCCCTGACTGCGGCTGAAAACGCTATTCACTTTGCTTTGCAGGGTGGCAACTCCAAGGTTCTGGCTGCACTGGCGGCGCCGCTGGATGTGGCCTATCAGGTCGGACAGGCGATTACGCCTGAGCTGAAAGAAGCCTTCAAAGTAGCGGTGAAAGAAGCCAGTTATTCCGAAATGGCGATGGCCAACTCCATTGCGCAGGATTACGGCTACGGCAATGGCATGCTGTATAACTTCTACTCTGTGATTATCGGCAGTACCGTTGGTCCTCTGCTGATTTTCATGGGTGTAGGGGCGATGACCGATTTCGGCCCTTTGCTTGCTAACCCCAAAACCCTGCTTCTGGGTGCGGCTGCGCAGTTCGGTATTTTCGGTACCGTTATTGGCGCGGCGTTGCTGGACTGGACGGGAATACTGGAGTTCAATATCCTCGAGGCCGCTGCAATCGGCATCATTGGTGGCGCCGACGGCCCCACCTCCATCTACGTATCCAGCGTACTGGCCCCGCATCTTCTGGGTGCGATTGCCGTCTCTGCTTATGCGTACATGGCGCTGGTGCCGATGATCCAGCCGCCGATCATGAAGGCGCTGACCAGCGAGAAAGAGCGTGCCATCAAGATGTCGCAGCTGCGCCCGGTGAGCAAGAAAGAGAAGATTGTCTTCCCTCTGGTTGTTCTGATTGCCGTGGTTCTGTTCCTGCCCGATGCGGCTCCGCTGCTGGGTATGTTCTGCTTCGGTAACCTGATGCGTGAGTGTGGCGTGGTAGAGCGTCTGAGCGATACCGCACAGAACGCGCTGATCAACATCGTAACCATCTTCCTGGGTCTGTCTGTTGGCTCCAAGCTGATGGCCGACAAGTTCCTGGATGGCCAGACGCTGGGTATCCTGGGCCTGGGTATTGTGGCTTTCGGTGTAGGCACGGCTTCCGGTGTACTGATGGCGAAACTGATGAACAAGTTCACCAAGGAAGCGATCAACCCGTTGATTGGCTCCGCAGGTGTATCCGCGGTGCCGATGGCGGCGCGGGTCTCCAACAAGGTGGGCCTGGAAGCCAACCCGCAGAACTTCCTGCTGATGCACGCAATGGGTCCGAACGTGGCCGGTGTTATTGGCTCTGCGGTTGCAGCGGGGGTAATGATCAAGCTGCTCGGCTGATCCTTACCGACACTGCCCTGAAAACCCCGCCTTTGGCGGGGTTTTTGCGTTTGTGGTCAGTGGAAATCCCGGGAGCTGACCGGTAGCGAGTTGATCAGATGGCTCAAGTCAGACAGCTTGCCGGCCATGACATGAACGATATCCCCCTCTTTCTCGATGACTCCTTTGACGTGTAACAACCGGGCGGTGAGCAACGGTTTGCGCTGGCGGCGGGCGGTGTCTAGCCAGACGACGACGTTGACGTTGCCGGTTTCGTCTTCAAGGGTGACGAAGGTGACGCCGGAAGCGGTGCCGGGCCGTTGGCGACCGGTGACCAGGCCGGCTACTTGTACGGGGATGCCGGGACGGGTGGCTTTGAGTTGGTCGGCGGTGAGGCAATGGCGCAGGTGGCCTTGTTCGCGGAGCAGGGCAAGGGGATGCCTTTGTAGTGTTAAACCCTGGCTGCTGTAGTCGGCCAGTACGTTTTGCCCTTCGGTGGGCTCCGGGAGCAGGTGGCAGGGTTCCGGTGTGTATTTGGTCATGGCTTCGTTAGCGAAGAGTTCGGCGGGCTCTTCGTGTTCGAGCAGTTGCCAGTAAGCCTGGTGGCGGTTGCGGGTGAAGCCGGGCATGGCGTTGGCGCCGGCGAGAAGTTCCATGTCGCTCTGGTTGAGGCCAGCTCGGGTGCGCAGTTCGGCGGCGCTTTGGTAACCGTTTGCCGGGCGGTTCTGGTGGACGCGCTCGGCGCCACTGCGAGACAGGCCTTGAATGATTCTAAGGCCAAGGCGCAGGTGCTGCTCCTGACCTTGCAGGGTGTGCTGCCACTGGCTGTGGTTGACGTCTGGTGGCAGCACGGAAACGTTGTGGCGCCGGGCATCCTGAACCAGTTGGCTGGGCGAGTAAAAGCCCATTGGCTGGCTGTTGAGCAGAGCGCAATAGAACGCTGCCGGGTGGTGGCGTTTGATCCAGGCGGAGACGTACACCAGCAAGGCAAAGCTGGCGGCATGGGATTCCGGAAATCCATAGCCACCAAAGCCGCAGATCTGTTTGTACAGGCGCTCGGCGAAGTCGGCATCGTGGCCCCGCTCCAGCATGCCCTGAATCAGTTTGTCGCGGAAAGGTGTCAGATCGCCATGGGATTTCCAGGCCGCCATGGCGCGGCGAAGTTTATCGGCCTCGCCCGCACTGAAACCGGCGGCAACCATGGCCAGTTTGATGACCTGTTCCTGGAAGATCGGCACCCCGAGGGTGCGCTCCAGCACCTGGCGTACGGCATCGTTGGGGTATTCCACCGCTTCCATGCCGTGTTTTCGGCGCAGGTAGGGGTGCACCATGTCGCCTTGTATGGGGCCCGGGCGAACGATGGCGACTTCGATCACAAGGTCGTACCAGGTTTCCGGTTTCAGCCGCGGGAGCATGTTGATCTGGGCGCGGGACTCCACCTGAAAGACACCGATACTGTCGCCTTTTTGCAGCATGGCGTAGGTGTCAGGGTCTTCCTGAGGGACATCCTGAATGGTAAACGGCGTGTCTTTCTCTTCACTGATCAGCGCCAGTGCTTTGCGAATGGCGGTGAGCATGCCCAGGGCCAGGACATCCACCTTCATCAGCCCCAGACTTTCCAGGTCGTCTTTGTCCCACTGGATAACCGTGCGCCCTTCCATGGCGGCATTCTCGACAGGCACCAGTTCTGAAAGCGGGCCGGCGCTGATCACGAAACCGCCCACGTGCTGGGACAGGTGGCGTGGAAAGCCCAGCAAGGTGTTCACCAGCGTGAAGAACTGATCCGCGACTTTGGGGCTGCGGGTCAGGCCCTTGTCCAGAATCTGCTGGCGCCAGCCGGTGGTCTTGTCACGCCAGTCGATGCCATCCAGCAGCTTCTCCACCAGTGTGGCATCAAAGCCCAGCGCCTTGCCCACATCCCGGATGGCGCTGCGGGGGCGATAACGAATCACGGTGGCGGCCAGGGCGGCCCGCTCACGGCCGTAGCGCTGGTAAATGTACTGAATAACCTCTTCACGCCGTTCGTGCTCGAAATCCACATCGATGTCGGGGGGCTCATCCCGGTCTTTGGAGATGAACCGTTCAAACAGCAGTTCCACATTGGCCGGGTTCACCTCGGTGATGCCCAGGCAGTAACAGACTGCGGAATTGGCTGCGGATCCCCGGCCCTGGCAAAGAATGCCCTGACGCCGGGCAAAGTCGACGATGTCGTGGATGGTGAGAAAATAGTGTTCGTAGCGCAGTTCGGCAATCAGCTCCAGCTCTTTGCGAATCAGTGCCTGCACCTTCATGGGTGTGCCCGATGGGTAACGCCGCCGTTCACCCTCCCGGGTGAGTCGCGCCAGAAACGATGTGGGTGTTTCGTGTTCCGGCACTAAATCGGGAGGGTATTCATAACGCAGGCTGCCAGGCTCAAAGCTGCAGGCTTCGGCGATTGCCACGGTCTCCCGAACCCAGGGCTCGGGGAATAGTCGCCGGATAACCGGTATCGGGCGCAAATAACGCTCGGCATTCTGAAACAGGCAGTGTCCGGCCTGTTCCAGCGTGGTGTGGTGGCGCAGAGCTGTCAGCACGTCCTGTAATGGCTGGCGTTCGCGGCGATGCATATGCACCTGGCCGGTTGCCACCACTGCGCAGCGCATTTGCTCAGCTAACCACCGTACGCGGACCAGTTGCTGTTCCTCGCCGGCTTCCAGTGTACGGGTCGCTGCAAGGCGTAGCCTGTGCTCGAAAATCCGTTGCAGCCATTCGCCGGTGATCAATGCCTGGTGCGCGTTGGTTTGTGATACCAGCGGTGGCAGCCACAGGCAGAGGCAGTGGTCCAGCGAATGGGTTTCGATGTCCCGGGTAAATAACCGGTATTGCCCTTTCTCAGCGCGTCGCCGCCCGGTGGTGATCAATTGGCAAAGCTGACCGTAGCCCTCGCGGGTTCGAGCCAGCAGTATGAACCGGGGTGGGGCAGTGGCGCCCTCGGGAGTATCGCTCAGTTCGAACCAGCTCCCGGTAATCAGCTTTACCGGGCTGTCTTTAAGGGCTGCCCAGGCTCTGGGGATGCCTGCCACCGAACAGGCATCGGTGATGGCAATTGCCCGATAGCCAAGCTCCGCGGCTTGCTCAGCCAGTTCATGGGGATGGGAGGCGCCGGTCAGGAAGGTGAAGTTGCTGAAGCAGAACAGCTCGGCGTAATCAGAATCCATCAGCCAAACCACCCGTGTATGTACCAGCCATCGCGAATATCCCGGAACACCCACGCCAACTGACCGCTGGACAACTGGGCAATATAGTAGTCACGGTGCACCCGCTGGCCGTCCCACCAGCCAGCACTGATGCGTTCCGGCCCCGAGAACCATCTGGCCGGAGGTTCTGCCAGTGGGTGCGGCGTGGATAACAGCCATAAAGGGCGCGCAGGCAGGCCAGAGACCTCTGGTGTTTCGCTGTGCCTGCTGGCCGGTTTTATGGCGGAGGCTGTCCAGGCAAACTCCGGGCGGTGGTCTGCCCGCGGTGCAAGCTGTTGCAATGCCTCAGTACCAAGGCGGGCCTGTAAACGACTGGCCAGCGTATGCCAGGCTTCATTCAGGTCCTGACCATCGCCCAGGAGGTCCTGGCCAACCGGGGCTTCCCGGCCCAGAAACCGCTTTACCGACAGGGACAGACTGATCACCGGTGCCCGCAGCGGGTGCTGATCCAGTTTCAGGCGCAGCAGTTTCAGAAAGCTCTCTGCCCGATGCTCCGGGCCAGTCGTTCGCAACGTTAACCGGGTGGCTTCTTCGTGCCGGTGTTGGAGTAAAAGATGCAGGGTGTCGGTGTCCTGTTGGCGCCAGCACAGGTCTTCTTCCAGCTCGGTCAGAATCCGCTGCAGCGCGAACAAAAGCCCCTGGGCATGCTCCACTTCCTGAATAAAATCGGCCCGCTGGCGGAATCGGTGCGGGGGGTGCCAGGGCGATTTGGGGTCTGGCCTGGTGCCCTGGGCTTTTTGTATACGTGCCAGCAGCTCCGGGGATAGCCTCCGTGCCAGTTCCCGGGCTGGCAGATTGAAGACTTCAGCCAGCGTATTCAGTCCCAGGCGATGCAGGCGGGTACAGGATTTTTCATCAAAACCCGCAGCCACCAGAGGCAGTTTGCCCAGGGCCGTCAGAATGTGGCCTTTGTCTGCGGTGCACTCGCCTTTGCCTGCTTGCGCAAGGAGCTGAGCCGCCAGTGGCGTATGCCCAAGAGCCAGCCAGGCAGTGAGTTGCCGCTCTGCCAGAGCCTGCTCGACCGTTTGCCAAACGGCGGGAAGCCCGCCATATAGCCGCTGGAGGCTGCTGACTTCAGCCCACAGACCGTGCGGCGGCGACAGGGTAATGTGGGCCGCGTAACGGTATAGCCAGCGGGCCTGCTCTTCCAGCAGATTGGCTTCCTGTTGAGAATCGAGATGCAGAATCACCAGGTCTGGTGCCAGGCCCAGTGCGGTCTTGAGGCGCATGCCCGGCCGAATACCCAGGTGATCGGCTTCTGGGCAAACCTGCAGAATAGCCTGCCCGGCAAGATCGACCACCGCAAGTGCGCCCTGAGTTTGCTGGCTGCGGCGAACATGATCCAGCAGCAGGTGAGGGAAGTGCAGATACAGCCACAACATGAATCAGGTGGCTCCATCCTGTGACCATGGTCCCTGAATAACACCAGTGGGGTCGCTGGCCTGAATGCCCGCGCGATGCCCAAGGGCAAGAGTGCAGCGCTGTCCTGGCCAGCTACCACGGCGTTTCAGAATGTTGATCTTGAGATCCTGGTGTTCTCCGGGAATCAGCTCCAGCCGAAGTGCGGCCGGTGAATGCTGCTCTGCCTGCCGACGTTCCCGAAACAGAATGCAGACATTGTTACCCGCTTCGGAAGCCAGTTGCAGCCGGCGGATATCCCGGGTGGCCAACTTCCCCGGCCAGGCCATCACCAGGCCTGTGACAGGGGAGCGCAGGCAGTTTTCCAGTGTCCACAGAAAGTCAGCGGAATCGTGAGTTTGAACCAGCACCAGTTGATCGGTATTTACGCCAGCCCTGGCCAGCGCCGGGGCATAAGGTGTGTGGGGCGGGTTCAGCCAGAAAATGGTCTTTCCCTGCCTGGCGACCTTCTGCATAAGCGGAAGTACCAGGTGCAGCTCGCCAATGCCACAGCTGTCCAGCAGGCATTCACTCAAGGCACCCTTGGGCCAGCCGAGCCCACCAAGTTGGTTATCCAGAACCTGATACCCCGTGTGCTCCGCCGGAGAGGCGTGTTTCTGGGGCTTATGACCCTGCCAGATACGGGCGTCCTGAAGCAGGTGGTTGAGTGATTTGCTCATGCTTATTTCTCGAGTACTGTTTATATATACAGTATTAGGAAAAAGGGTCGATTTCAACTGCCGGGTTGATAAACGACGGGGGGGCACCCACGATGTGATTGAAGCCACAAATATAGTGGAGGACGCTATGTCGAATCTTGGCCAGCAAAGCTGCAGCGCCTGCAGTGCCGATGCACCCCAGGTCACGGATGCTGAAAAGCAGACCCTGTTGAAAGACGTGCCTGAATGGCAGTTGATCGTTCAGGATGGGGAAGAGCAGTTACAGCGGGTGTTTACCTTCAAAAACTTTGTCCAGGCCCAGGCCTTTACCAACAAAGTGGCGGACCTGGCGGAAGAAGAAGGCCACCACCCCGCGATACTGTTGGAATGGGGGAAAGCCACCGTACGCTGGTGGACCCATAAAATCGGAGGTCTGCACAAAAACGATTTCATCATGGCCGCCAGAACCGACGAACTTTACCCATAATCGCTTCAAACAGACCGGAAACAGGAAGTGCCATGGACGAACAATCAATGGACAACCCGCTTACCCTGAAACTTGGCCACGAAGAGCTGATCATCCGGCGCCGCTACGAGATGATCAGCATCATCAATGATTTCTTCATCGCCATCTGGTTTCTGGTGGGGAGCATACTCTTCCTGTTTCCGAAGCATGAGACCGCCGCAATCTGGCTGTTTATTATCGGCAGCTTCCAGTTCCTGGTAAGGCCCACCATCCGCCTGATCAGCCACATTCATATCCGCCGAATACCACAGAGTAACTGGGAATCCTAAACGGCCTGGTCAATTTCCCTTCGCGAACGATCAACTGCTGCATGCCGAAATCGACGTCTTTGACACGTAATCGAAGAGCTTCGTTAATCCTCAGGCCGGCACCGTAGATCAGCATGGCCACCAGTTTGAATTCGCCCTTCAGATTGTCAATTACCCGCCTGGCCTCGTCCGGGCTGAACACAACCGGAAGCCTCGAAACTCCCGACAAAGCACTTGATCCAGAACACATAGGTTTTCTCGGTTTGGTAAGCGAGACCGCGAAGTCGGATAAAATTTCTGAGCCGATCCAGAAAGCGTGTGGATTGCGGAGAAATCGGGCAGCGGATGTCCATATCCTGGCTCCTTAATGATTATGTATAAATATACAGTATTTAATTTTCCGGAATTGTCAATCAAGTATCCAGAAGCGGAGTTATACGAACGCGTTCGCAAAACTCCGGGAAACCAGGGCGAAATGTTGCTAACCTTCTGATAAGTTTGAAAAGGAGTATCGGGGCGTGCGGAGTTATACGCCCCTAATCTGGAGCAGGGGTGGCTCGAACACGGGCGTATAACTCCGGCGGTAGCCGTGGTGGATTCAGGTAATTTTCTGATTTTATTGGTGAAGCTGGGGTTTCTGAGAGTCGCGTTTTTTGGAGTTATACGAATGCGTGTTATACGAACGCGTTCGTATAATTAGCTGTTGAACTAAACCGCTCCGCGGTAGCGGTGATACTGAGAATCTCCCCGGAATGGAGGTGATTGGAGGATACTTTTGAATGGCCCAAGTGGGCTTTTCAAAGAGGAGATGCCGCCATGACCC
>NZ_JASSVO010000013.1:0-102380 GCF_030541085.1 Marinobacter sp. ST-43 | reverse complement strand
GTGCATTGGCTCTGGAGCGGGCATTGATTGCAGCCTGAGCGTGCGTACAGATGCAGACGATCCTTGTTGCTCACCGTCTTGTGAGGCAGCCGCTCTCCAGCAGGGCAGAGGTAAGCGTCCTGTTCGGGCAAATAGGTGAAGTCACGTTTCTGGAAGTACTCGCCGTTTCCCTGATTGTTGACCGCCCGGTTCGATGGCACTGCCACATCGTACCCAGAAGACTGAAGCTCTTTGATCTGCTGACCGTTGGAGTAGCCAGCATCGGCAACGAGGGTTTCTAGTCTGCCCTCCAGTACATCATGGGTCTCTTGGGCGATCGGTTTCAGTTGCTGGTTATCGCTACCTGCCTGTGTCAGGTCGTGGTGAACGATCAGTTGGTATTCCTCGTCAACGGCATTCTGCGCGTTGTAGCCCACCACCGTGCCTTCCCGGCCAGATTTCATCAGCTTGGCGTCCGGCTCTGTACGACAGAGCTGAGTCTTGTCCTCATCGACCAGCGTCTTCAGCTCATCCTGCAGTTCCGCCTTGTGGGTTTCCAGATAAGCCAAGGCTTCGGATACTTTGTCACGGTTCAGATCGGCGTCATCACCTTGTTCCGATGCTGCCAGCTGAGCGAGATAACGATCGATTTTCTGATCCAGCTTGCCCAGCTGCTTCTCCAGCTGCTTGCGGGTAACAGCCTGGTCTTTACTGGCGGCCGCTTTGAACTTGCTGCCATCAATCGCCACCAACTGGCCACTGACCAGTCCTGCCTGTTTGCAGAACACAATGAACTGCCGGCACACCTTCTTGACCGCGTCACCGTTATCTTTACGGAAGTCCGCGATGGTCTTGAAATCCGGTGCCAGCTGCTTCATCAGCCAGAGCACTTCCAGGTTGCGATGACATTCTTTTTCCAGCCGTCGGGTACTGCTGGTCTGGTTGAGGTAGGCGTAGATATAAAGCTTGAGCAAATCGCCGGGGTGGTAAGGGCGGCGGCCGGTATGAGCCGTCTGAGCTTTCCTGAACCCCATCTCTGACAAATTCAGTGAATCCACAAACGCATCAATGACGCGAACCGGGTGATCTTCGGGGACATAATCTTCAACGCTGGGTGGGAGCAACAGCGCCTGACTTCGAGGGGTGCCTTCAAGATGCCTCATAAAAAATAACCGCGAGCCATGTCGCGGTTATTTTGCCAGCTTCGGAGGCTGTTTTCACACAGCCTCCATTTGGCTGCCCTTTTTGTTTGTGGCGGTGGATCAGTCACCACTCCAGTTAGCACGTGGGTCTGGTGTCATCCGCAGGTAGGACTTCACGGCTTTGTAGCCTTTCGGGAAGCGCTTTTTGATCTCATCTTCATCCTGCAGTGACGGCACAATCACCACATCACTGCCACTCTCCCAGTTGCCGGGTGTGGCCACGCGGTGTTCGTCGGTCAGTTGCAGGGAATCGATTACCCGCAGCACTTCATTGAAGTTACGACCGGTGGATGCCGGATAGGTGATGATCAGTCGAACCTTCTTGTTCGGGTCGATGATAAACAGCGAACGCACGGTCAGGCTGTCGTTGGCGTTCGGGTGGATCATGTCGTACTTCTCGGACACCTGGCGGTCGTGGTCCGCAATGATCGGGAAGTTGACCGTGCAGCCCTGAGTCTCGTTGATGTCCTTGATCCAGTCGTGGTGAGAATCGACCGGGTCGACACTCAGGGCAATGGCCTTGACGTTACGTTTGGCAAATTCGTCTTTGAGCTTGGCAGTCAGGCCCAGCTCGGTGGTGCACACCGGGGTGAAGTCGGCCGGGTGGGAAAACAGCACGCCCCAGCCATTGCCCAGCCACTCGTGAAAGCGAATGCGGCCCTCGGTGGAATCCTGTTCAAAATCGGGTGCAGTATCTCCAAGACGCAGACTCATACTTACTCTCCTTCGACACGGTTGTTGGCAAATTCGTGTATTGCGCCGGCGTTGCCCGCCGTTGTTGTCTGATCAGTGTATACGAGTAACTGTGGTGATGGATGCGCCAGTTACAAGGGGGACTTGATCTGGCGCATCCAACGGTTCGCTCACATCCTTGTGAGCGTCTTGCATAGACAGGGTATTACTCCACGCCCAGAGCCTTCTGCTTGTCGAAGTGCTCCCGGGTCAGTTTGAACACTACCGGGCTCAACAGCAGCAGGGCGATCAGGTTGGGCAGTGCCATCATGGCGTTCAGGGTATCGGCCACCAGCCAGATAAAGCCCAGGTTGATGGTGGCGCCCACCGGAATGGCCACAATCCACAGTACCCGGTAAGGCAGAATGGCCTTCACACCGAACAGGAATTCAATACAGCGCTCGCCGTAGAAAGACCAGCCAATGATGGTGGTGAACGCGAAGATCGCCAGGGCAATTGCCACCACGTAGTTGCCAAAGCCCGGCAGGCCGGTTTCAAAGGCCAGGGAAGTCAGTGCCGCGCCGGTTTCGCCGGACGTCCAGGCACCGGAGGTGATGATCACCAGGCCGGTGATGGAACACACGATAATGGTGTCGATGAAGGTGCCCAGCATGGCCACCATGCCCTGCTTGACCGGGTTCTTGGTTTGCGCTGCCGCGTGGGCGATGGGGGCCGAGCCCAGGCCGGCTTCGTTGGAGAAGATACCCCGGGCCACACCAAAGCGGATGGCAGCCCAGACCGCAGCACCGGCAAACCCGCCCTCGGCCGCGGCCGGGCTGAAGGCATAGCTGAACACCATGCTCACCGCTTCCGGAATCTGGTTGGCGTTAATGGCCAGCACAATCAGGCCAATCAGTACGTAAGACACGGCCATGAAGGGCACCAATGCGCTGGCTACCTGGCCGATACGCTTGATGCCGCCAATCAGTACCATGCCCACCAGTACCATCAGGATCACACCGGTTACCCAGTGGGGCAGGCCAAAATTGGTTTCCAGCACATCGGCGACGGAGTTGGCCTGAACCGTGTTACCGATGCCAAAGGCGGCCACAGAGGCAAACACCGCAAACAGGATGCCTAGCCAGGCCCACTTGCTGCCGAGGCCGTTACGGATGTAATACATGGGGCCGCCCACGTGGTTGCCGCGCTCGTCCACTTCCCGGAAGCGAACCGCCAGCACCGCCTCGGAGTATTTGGTGGCCATGCCCACCAGGGCTGTGAGCCACATCCAGAACAGCGCACCAGGGCCGCCCAGGAAGACTGCGGTGGCAACGCCGGCAATATTACCGGTACCCACGGTGGCAGACAGCGCGGTCATCAGGGCCTGGAACGGGGGAATGTCACCGTCGTCCTCGTCACCGCGGGCCCGGCCGCTCCACATCAGGCGGAAACCGGCCCCCAGTTTCATGATCGGCATCAATTTCAGGCCGATACTCAGAAACAGGCCGACGCCCAGGATCATCACCAGCATGGGAGGGCCCCATACCAGTCCGTTGATTTCACTTACAAAATTGGAAATGGCTTCCATGGGTTCTCCCACTGTTTACCACGGATGAATCAGGATTATTGAGCCCTGAAAGGGCATAACCCATTGAGTTTAGTCGACAATTATCCGATGTAAACCGTTTTCATAACGCCGGTTTTTCATTTCGGTGTGCTTTGCCTATGTTTAGAGTATGGAAGTGCTCAATCGGGCACCGTTATTCTGTCTGAAAGGAAGTTGTCGATGCGCTCATTGAAAATATCTGAAGTGATGTGGAACCACATTGAACCGATACGCTGTGGTACGCCGGTCACCAGGGTGGTGAAAGCCCTGCTGGCCAATCACGTCACCGGTTTGCCGGTGGTGGATGATCATCGCCGTGTGCTGGGCTTTGTCTCGGAACAGGACTGTATACACTCGCTGCTGGTCAGCAACTACCACCACGAAGGTGATCCCCTTGTGGATGACGTGATGTTCCGGCAGCCGATGACGGTATCGCCGGACATGTCGGTGGTGGATCTGGCCCAGAATCTGGGGGCTGGAAAGCCAAAAGTGTACCCGGTGGTTGATCATGGCAAACTGGTTGGTATCGTAACGCGTACTGCCATTCTGGCGGAATTTGCCAAGTCCGGTTTCAGCATCGACAAACCCAGCTATGCCGGGGCTGAGGACTGATCGCTAACCACATCTTTGACTCCGGGGGGATCTATGGACCTGTTATCCACCAACGTCTGTTTCGATGGCGAACACCGCCGCTATCGCCATACCTCCGCTACCCTGGAGTGCGACATGGAATTTGCGGTGTTTCTTCCTCCTGCGGCGCTGGGTGCTCAGGCCAAAGAGGTGCCGGTGCTGTACTGGTTGTCGGGCCTCACCTGCACCGATCAGAATTTCATGCAGAAAGCCGGCGCCCAGAAACTCGCTGCAAAGCTGGGCCTGGCCATTGTCTGCCCGGATACCAGCCCCCGTGGCGTAAATCTGCCCGGCGAGGATGACAGCTATGATTTTGGCTCCGGAGCCGGATTCTATGTGAACGCGACCCAGCAGCCCTGGGCGCCGCATTACCGGATGTATGACTATGTGGTCAAGGAGCTGCCGCAGCTGGTGGAAAACGAATTGCCGCTGAATGGTGAACGTTCGGTCAGTGGCCATTCCATGGGCGGGCACGGGGCTCTGATTGCGGCTTTGAAGAACCCGGGGTATTACAGGTCGGTATCGGCCTTTGCTCCAATTGCCAACCCGATGGCTTGCCCCTGGGGCCAGAAGGCGTTTAGCGGATACCTGGGTGACGATCAGTCGGCGTGGGAAGCCTGGGATGCCACCATGTTGATTCCGACGGCAAAGGAACGGCTGCCGCTACTGGTGGACCAGGGTACGGCCGATGAGTTTCTGGACAGCCAGCTGAATCCGGATGCCCTGGCCGATGTGTGTGAGAAGTTTCATCATCACCTGAACCTGCGTATGCATCGGGGCTATGACCACAGCTACTTCTTTATCGCCTCGTTCATTGACGATCACCTGAACCATCATGCCCGGGCGCTGGGGCTGACCTGAGTCAGGAGCGGAAGCCCCAGAGCATGCTGAAATCCATGGTTGGCATGATCTCGGGCTCTTCCGGCGCGCGCACGTTGTATTCCAGCAGGCTGGTATCGCGCTCAAAGGTGCCGCTGTAGCGGTTGCCTCGGGGGCCGAATATCGCCTTCACGAAAGGTCCCCGGGTTCGATCAGCCCGGCGTGTGACCACCCCCACCTCGTTATTCACCAGCCGGACCAGCATGCCCGGGGGGTGATCGCCCAGTACCTGCAGCAATGAACGCGGAATGGCCGGCCGGAACTTGCCATCTGCCAGGGTGGCGATGAGTTTGCGGGCCTCGGTGATGTTCATACGATTGCGGTAGGCCCGTTTGGTAATCATCGCCACATAGCGTTCAGACAGCGCCAGAATTTCCGCTTCCGGCAGGATTTCCCCGCCACTGAGGCCCTCCGGATAACCTGAACCATCCGCCTGTTCGTGGTGCTGGGCAACAATCCGGAGCAGCAGCTTGTTGCTTATGCCGGCAGACTTCAGTGCGTCGATACTGCGCAGGGGGTGCTTGCGAATCACCGCGCGCTGGTCGTCCGTGAGCACCTTATTGGAGGCGTTGAGTTGGTCTGCCACAGGCACCAGCGCGAGGTTGGCGGTGAGCGCGGCGGCGGTGAGCACGGTGGCCCGCTTTTCCTCCAGCCCGAACTGGCGTGCGATGAAATGGCACAGGATGCCGTAGAACAGGATCTGTTCATGGATAGTGGGGCCGATGGAATACAGGTGCACCAGTGCCAGGCTGGCGTCGGGTGCCTCCTGGCAGGTTTTATCCAGCATTCGGCACAGCCCCAGCAGGCGTTTCTGGGCGGTGGGATCTTCCGAGGTAATGGCGTTGAGTGTGACTTCCAGCGTGGTCAGCAAGTCACCGTATTCTGCAAACGGATTCCGCTGGCGCAGGTCTTCAAAGGTTTCCTCTTTCGGCCGCTCGATCTTTCGGGGCTTGAAGCGCCCTCTTTCAAACAGCTGCTCGAGCTGGCTGTTGGTCTGAATCACATAGCCCTGACGCAGAAGAATATTGCCTTCTGAGTCGAAAACATCCCAGGGCAGTGGCTTGCCTATGGTGAGTGCCCCGGGGGCTATTCTTATCAGTGAGTTAGACACAATGTTCCTGAATCTGCAGCCGGTGCGCGATAGTATGACTGGCCAATAGGTTTGAAGCTAATGATCGTTGCCTGGACGATTATAAAGTGGATTACATTGGAATATTAGAGAAAAGCAAAGCGTGATGCAGGTCACGTTATGTCGCCTTTGGTGGTAGATTTGTTAAGAATCGTTGCCCTGGAACGACCGTTTGAAAAGCTTGCGCTATTCTTGGATGCTAAATAAGACTTTTGTCGGATCCAGGGCTGCATGTTTCACCGTCTGAAAAACGATTTTCGTTTATCCATCATTACCTTGCTGGGCATCAGCGGGCTGGTGGGCATCACGCCGTTTGCGGTGCTGCGGTTTATGCAGGGAAACCTGTTGGCGGGTGTGGTGGATAGCGTGATCCTGGGCGGCATTGCGACGAGTATGGCTTATGCCTGGTTAACGGGAGATACCCGCAGGACGGGCCTGGTCATGGCAATTATTTCATCCTACGGTGCTGTGGTAGTGGGCAGCATCGTGGGTGATCCGGGGTTGTTCTGGTTGTACCCCTGCCTGGTCACTTCTTTCTTCCTGGTTGGTCCGAGAATCGCCGTGGGTATCAACCTGTCCGCTATCCTGGCGATGATGGTGGTAGGGCTGGCATTCAGTAGCCAGGAGCAGATGTGGTCGTTTTCTTCGACCGCCGTTGTGGTCAGTGCCTGTGCTTATGTCTTTGCTCATCGCAACCACAGCCAGCGCAGGCGCCTGGAGCAACTGGCCACCATTGACCCGCTGACCGGCGTAAAGAACCGCCGTTCCATGGATGAAGAGCTGGATGTGGCCGCTGCCAATGCCGAGCGTTCCGGCCTGCCCTACGCTCTGGTGTTGCTGGACCTTGATCACTTCAAGAAGATCAATGACGAATATGGCCACGGCGTGGGCGACGATGTGCTCACCGAGCTGGTGGCCCTGCTGGAGAGCAATACCCGCCGTTCCGATCAGTTGTTCCGATATGGCGGTGAGGAGTTTGTATTGCTGCTGCCAGGCGTTGATGGCGTGAATCTGCGTGCGGTGATGAACAATCTTCAGCAGGTGCTCCGAAAATACATGAAACACCCCGGCGGGCCGGTAACCGCGTCATTCGGCGTGGCCCTGCTGGGCCATGGCGAAAGTGTGGAAAGCTGGCTGGCCCGGGCCGATAACGCGCTGTACACCGCCAAGGAATCCGGGCGCGACCGGATTGTCTATGCCGAGGATATTGGTCAGCCCATGCCAGAGCCGGTGCCCACGGCTGCGGGTTGATTGTTTTCATCAACCGGTGGTGGCTGAAAACGAAACAGGCGCCAGCCAAGTAACAGGCTGGCGGAGGTCAGTCCGGCGGTCAGTCCTACCCAGAAGCCTGCAGCGCCCAGCGCCGGCCACAGCCAGTCGGTAAATGTCAGTACATACCCCAGCGGCAGGCCCACCCCCCAGAACGAAAACAGCATGATAAACATGGGAATGCGCGTGTCCTTGTAGCCGCGCAGGGCGCTGATGCAGGTTACCTGGATAACATCGGCAATCTGGAACATGGCGGCGAAGGTGAGCAGCCGAATGGTGACGGCCTGAACCTCGGCATCGCCGGAATACAGGCTGGCAATGGCGCCGGAGAACACGAACAGCAGGGTGGCAAACAGCAGCGCGATGGCCGAGGCCAGAATCAGCGAACTGCGGGAGATCAGCCGGGCGGAATCCGGGGCCCGCGCACCTACCAGAAAGCTCACCCGCAGGGTCAGCGCCATGCCGATGCTCAGCGGCAGCATGAACAGCAGCGACACCACATTCAGGGCAATCTGATGCCCGGCGACCACCACTGGCCCCAGCGGCGCCAGGAACAGTGCAATTATCGCAAACATGCTGGCTTCCACGAAGATGGTGAAGCCGATGGGCACGCCGATGCGCAGGATGTAGCGAATGCCGGCCAAGTCGGGCTTGACCCAATCGGCAATCAGATGAAACTGGCGGAAGGTCTCGCTGCGGTTCAGGTAGATCAGCATGGCGATGGCGGCGACACCGTTGGAGATGGATGTGGCCCAGCCACAGCCAACGCCGCCCATGGCGGGAAGCCCGAGTTTGCCGTAAATGAAGATGTAGTTCAGAGGCAAATTAATCAGGGTGCTGAGAACGGAAAACGCCATGATCACCCGGGTATGTCCCAGACCGTCGGTCAGGCCCCGGAGGGCGTTAATCAGCAACAGGGCGGGTATGCCCCAGGCAAAGGCGTCCAGATAACCCTGGGTGATGCCGGCGGTGTGCGGGTCGAGTTTCAGCAGGGCCAGGATGGGGTGGACATTGGTCAGCAACAGCGCCATCACCACGGTGCCGGCCGCCGCAATGTAGATGCCTTGCCAGGTGGCGGGCATGATCTTTTGGGTGGTGCGGGCACCGTTGTAGCCGGAAATGATCGGTTGCAAGGCGCCGAGCATACCCATGAAAAACAGGAAAAGCGGCATCCACAGGCTGCTGCCGATACCCACGGCCGCGAGATCTTCGGCACTGGCGTGGCCGGCCATCACGGTATCGATCACACCATTGGCCATCTGCGCCACCTGGGCAATCAGAATCGGGCCGCCCAGAATAGCCAGGGTTTTCCACTCGGCCAGCATGCGCTGAATCAGCGGCTGGCGGGCTTCGGGTAGTGGCTGATGGGTTTCGTCCATGGCGCTCTGGTCTTTCGGGAGTTGTAGCGTGGCACTGGTACAGGACCGGCCATGGTACCTCAACCGGCAGACTCCCGCTTATAGGGGTTTCCCCGCCTGCCACCGCTGCAAAACCCACCGTAAAGCAGTAAAGTAGGCGCCCGGCATACAACAGGGGTGATGCAATCAATGGTCTTACTGGTTCTGGTTACCGTGCTCTGGGCATTTTCGTTCAGCCTGATCGGCGAATTCCTGGCTGGCCGGGTAGATAGCGACTTCGCGGTATTGAGCCGGGTCTTGCTGGCAGCCCTGGTGTTCCTGCCGTTTACCCGCTGGCGCGGCGTTCCCTCCGGGATGAAGCTGGGCATACTGGTGACCGGTATGCTGCAGTTCGGCATCACCTATCTGTGCCTGTATCGCTCGTTCAGTTACCTGACGGTGCCGGAAGTGTTGCTGTTCACCATTTTTACCCCCCTGTACGTAACCCTGGTGGATGATGCCCTGGCCCGCCGGTTTTCGCCGGTGGCCTTGCTGGCCGCGGCCATTGCCACACTGGGGGCCGGTATTATTCGATATGATGGCCTCAGTGAGGATTTCATTACCGGGTTCCTGTTGCTGCAGGTGGCCAACTTCACCTTCGCCGCCGGGCAGGTAGGCTACAAGCACGTGATGCAACGTTATCCTCTGGCGCTGCCGGGGTATCGCACCTTCGGTTATTTCTTCTTTGGCGCCTTGATTATCGCGCTGCCCTCTTTCCTGATTTTCGGTAATCCGGACAAGTTGCCCTCAACGCCCTTGCAGTGGGGCATTCTTGCCTGGCTGGGCCTGGCGGCGTCCGGTCTGGGCCTGTACCTGTGGAATCGCGGTGCCTGTAAGGTGGATGCCGGCACCCTGGCGGTGATGAACAATGCGCTGGTGCCCGCCGGCCTGCTGGTCAATCTGCTGATCTGGAACCGCGACGCAGATCTACTGCGCCTGGCCGTCGGTGGCGTGGTGATCGGGTTCTCTCTGTGGGTGAATGCTCGCTATCACCCCAGGGCAAAGCTGGCTGCATCTGACTGAGTGACCTGCATTTTTTCTAAAGCGTCGTGGCCTGTTGTCGTTGCACGAGTAGGACACGGCGTAACTCATTCGCTATTTCATTGATATATCTATAACTAAGCTGTCGCCGTTAAATTTTATCGGGCCAATGGACCCGGTAGTCGACGGTACGCATCCACGAGGTAGTTAAAGATTTTCGTGTCTAGGTGGCAGGCGGTCCGAAAGACCTGATTGTCCGATTTGTCAGTAAAACCCGCTGATTAGCATTCCCGGGCCGCGCCGGGGACGATGAATTGTCCCGGCGCTCGCCCCTCAGCACTGGCATCATGCCGCCAGTGCTGGCAGAATCCCGCCCCAATAGCCTGCACGCCGTGTGCCGGGCGATCTGACAATTCGTATTTTCCTCAGCCAAAAGCACAGGAAGCAAACACATGAATCAGTCCAACTCCGCAGCAGACAGCGGGAACGGGGCTCGCGGACTCTGGTCTTCCAAGTTCGCGTTTATTCTGGCAGCCACCGGTTCCGCGGTTGGTCTCGGTAATATCTGGAAGTTCCCCTATGTCACCGGCGAGAACGGCGGTGGTGCCTTCGTTCTGGTGTACCTGCTCTGTATTGCCATCATCGGTATTCCTATCATGATGGCGGAAGTGTTTATCGGCCGGAATGGTCGTCATAACCCCATTACCAGTTTTCGGCTGGTGGCGGAGCGCAACCTGGCGTCGCCGGCCTGGCGAGTCTCGGCCATTGTCGGCATGCTGGCTGCATTTATCATTCTGTCGTTCTACTCGGTCATCGGTGGCTGGGCGGCCTCCTACATTGGCCACGCGGCCATGGGCGATTTCACCGGTGGTACTGCAGAATCTGTGGGCGAGCTGTTCGGTGGTCTGCTGGGCAGCCCGATTCAGCTGTTGGCCTGGCATACGGTGTTCATGGCGCTGGTGGTGCTGGTGGTTTCCCGGGGCTTGAAAGGCGGCCTGGAGCGCGCAGTCACCATCCTGATGCCGGCGCTGTTCCTGTTGCTGTTGCTGGTGGTTGGTTATGCGACGACGACCGGCCATTTCGGCGAGGCGGTTAGTTTCCTGTTCACCCCGAATTTTGAGGCATTGACGGTCAAAGGCGTACTGGTTGCCCTGGGGCACGCCTTCTTCACACTGAGCCTGGGTATGGCCATCATGATGGCTTACGGTTCCTACCTGGGCCGTGATGTCTCCATCGGCCGAACTGCCGTCAGTGTGGCGATCATGGATACTGTGGTGGCACTGCTGGCGGGTCTGGCCATTTTCCCGGTGGTGTTTGCCAACGGCCTGGAAGCCGGTGCCGGCCCCGGTCTGATCTTCCAGACCCTGCCCCTGGCGTTCGGTAACATGCCGATGGGCAGCCTGTTCGGCACCCTGTTCTTCGTTCTGTTGCTGTTTGCTGCCTGGACCTCTGGCATTTCCCTGCTGGAGCCGGTGGTTGAGTGGGTTGAAGAGAAAACCAGCCTGGCCCGCACCGGCAGCGCTATTCTGGTGGGCGTGCTGTGCTGGGCGCTGGGCATTGTTTCCATTCTGTCCCTGAACGTCTGGTCTGATGTGACGCCGCTGGGCATGTTCGCCGCCTTTGAAGGCAAGACGGTGTTCGACCTGCTGGACTACTTCACCGCCAACATCATGCTGCCACTGTCTGGCCTGCTGACCGCCATTTTTGTGGGCTGGTTTGTGGCCAAGGAATCGCTGAAGAGCGACCTGGCCCTGCAGGGTGGCGCGTTCAGCCTGTGGTACAACCTGATCCGGTTTGTGACCCCGATTGCCGTGGCGATCGTGTTTGTTTACAACCTGACGGCCTGATTGCCTCGCTGCTCAGGCAGCAAAAAGAAACCCCGGTGCTGGCGACAGTACCGGGGTTTTGTTTTTGGGGAGCGTGTTATTCGTAGTCGCTCTCGTCCTGCTCCATCACAGCCTTGAGGCGTTCTACGTGGGGCCTGACAGCACGTTTGTCGGCATCGCTCACTTGCTTCGCCGCACTGGATGCGCTTTTGACGGTCACCATCATCTGTTCCATCATTTCGCGCATCTGGGCTTTGGCGGCTTCGGGCATGTCGGGATTGTTTTCCATCTCGGCAATGGCGCGCTCCATTTCCGCGATATCCGGAGCCATGTCGGGCTGGGCTTCCATTTCAATGGCAAACCAGGCGCTGACGATGCGGTCGCCTTTGCGGGCCCAGGCTTCCGGGCTGGAGAATCCGAAGTCATCGACCAGGTCGTCCAGGTCATCGTACATTTCGTGCCCTTTCACTTCGTCCACCATCGAGGACATCATCCGGGCGAAATCCACTTCTCGCTCATCGTCGGCTGGATCTTCGATGGATTCGATGAAGTCCTGATGCTTGTCGATCAGGGGCTGCATGGCTTCCATGCTGGTGATGAAGGAAGTGACATCGTCCTCGGTGAGGTTTTCACTGTGCGCTAACGGTGCCAGAGCCAGGCTGAGCAGTAGCAGGCTGGCGTGCAGTACGCTAAGGCGAGGTTGGGTGGTTCGGGGGTTCATGGTGCACTCCTTGCTGATGATTTCCTGTGGATGTCAGCAAAGAGTAATCCCAGGCTGGCCAGGTTTCCAGCGGTATCAGGAGCTCAGACCTTTCCGCCCAGCAAAATGCGCACAGCAGTACAGGCATCCTCAAGCTCTTCATCCCGCGGTTCGCGGCCGCCGATGATGTCGCTGTACAGGCAGGACTCGGCGATTCGTACCATGAAGTAGGACAAGCTCTGGATGTTCATGGGTGGGCTCAGATGGCCGGCGCGCACTTCGTCTTTGAGTAAGCGGGTGTTCACTTCCACGGTGCGGGCGTGCAGCGTGGAGTGGGAGGAAGTGAGCATTTTCAGGGCGTATTCCGGATCCTGGTGCAGGAACTTTCGCAACGGGGCGAAGTGCAGGATGGTCATGTTGATGTGGCGGAACACGCCCACCACGTAGTCGACGCCATGGCCGGGGGTAACGGCTCGGGCTTCTTTGTACAGGGGCTCGTACAGGGACCACAGGATTTCACCAATCAGCAGGTCGCGGTTACCAACCCAGCGGAACAGGGTGGCGCGGCCGATGTGGAGGTCGTCGGCGAGGGCGGCCAGGCTGATTTTTTCTCCTTTTAGCCACATTCTTCTGGCGCGGCGGAAGGCGTCCAGGGGGGTGGTTTTGGCGGTTGGTGTGGTCACTTCGGTCCCTTTGACTGGTTTGGGGACATTTTATCGGTTGCCGGGGCTTGGGGCTATGGCATCACACCCACAGATCGCCAATGGGGGTCTCCGGGCTGAAGTGGTGCAGGATCTGGGCCTGCAGCAGTTCCGCGGTGGCGATGGCGTCGATCAGGGCGTTATGGGAGGCATAGTGGGGCAGGCCGTAGCGGAGCCGGCTGTCGGCGAGGCGGATGGAGATCGGCTTTTTGCCCATCAGTTGCTGCCAGCGGCTGGGATTGCGGTTTGGGTGCAGGTGGGCTTCGATGGCCATGGTGTCGATGACCGGGAAGCGGAGTTGTTCGTTCAGGCGCCATTGCAAGGCAGTATTCAGGAACGGGCGTTCGATGTTGCGGTAGTGCACCACGGGGATTCGGCCGTTGAGGTGTTCGAACAGCGGGTCGAGTACGTCTTCCAGGTCCGGGGCGTTTTCGATTTCGCTGTGGGTAATGCCGTGGATGGTCACAGAGGTTTTGTGCAGAGGCAGTCTGGGGCGAACCACCTGGTGCCAGCATTGGCCGAGCTGGATGCCTGTCAGGGTAAAGGGCACCAGGCCGATGCTGACGATGGAATGCTGGTCGGCTTCCAGGC
Source organism: Marinobacter sp. ST-43 (assembly GCF_030541085.1). Lineage (NCBI taxonomy): Bacteria > Pseudomonadati > Pseudomonadota > Gammaproteobacteria > Pseudomonadales > Marinobacteraceae > Marinobacter > Marinobacter sp. ST-43. The sequence continues at coordinate 88,818 of NZ_JASSVO010000013.1, read as the reverse complement.
CAGTGGTTTCGAAGTCCAGGGCCAGTAACGGGACATCCCGGACAGGCGTGTCCGGACTGGGGCAGCCGGCTTCGTAGAAGGCGCGAATTCTGGCGTCTTTCGCCTGTTCGGCGCCTTTGCGGTAGTTCTCTGGCCAATTCTGCTTGCTGTTGCTGCTTTTGATCACGCTAGACATTCCGGGTGGCTCCGGCGTTGTAGCGGAAGCGCAGGAATTTCTGGGCGTTGCTGACGATCTGGAAGGCGTCTTTCAGATGGCTGCGTTCAAACGGCGACAGGTCTTCCGGGCGAACGTTATTGTCTGGGTCGCGGCCCTCTTCGATGGCCAGGGCCTGATGGCGGATACGGACGATGGAGATGAATTCCAGAGCATCCCGCAGGTTGCCGGCGTCGTCGTCCAGCATGAGTTTGGTCTTGGCAATGTCCCGCAGCCGCTCGAACGAGTTCTGGGAGCGGGAACCGCAGGCCAGGGCGTGCACCCGGATGAGGTCAGAAACCGGTGCGGTGCCGCGGCGTTTGAGGTTGAAGGTTTTCTGGTGCTTGCCGTCTTCTTCCAGGACGAAGGTGCGGAAGAAGCCTAGGGGCGGCGTGCGGTTCAGGGCATTGCGGGCCAGGAAGGTAAGGAAGCGCTGGCTGTTGCTGGCCTTGTTCACGATCAGGGTTTTCAGCTGTTCGGCATAGTCAGTTTCGCCGTAGATGCCGTCCAGGTCGAAGAAGATGTTGCTGTTGAGCAGGGCTTCGGCCTTGGGATTGTCGATCCAGTCGGTGAAGTAACCCTTCCACACACTCAGCGGCTGCCGCCATTTCGGGTTGGTGGCCATGATGTCGCCGGTGCAGTAGGTGTAGCCGCATTCAGCCAGGCCGTCTGACACAAATTTGGCCAGGGCCAGGAAGTATTCGTCGTGCTCTTCCGGAATGAAGCTGTCGTCCAGCACCATGGCGTTGTCCTGGTCGGTAACAACCAGTTGTTCATCCCGGGCCATGGAGCCCAGGGCCATGAAGCAATACGGGATGGGTGGCGGGCCGAGTTTTTCTTCGCCCAGTTCCAGCAGGCGCTGGCTGAAACTGCGGCCGATGCCAGCCATGGCGCTGCCGATCATGTGGGAGTTGGCGTCTTCATTCACCATGCGCACGAAGCTGTCGCGCACTTCGCGGCTGATTTTCTTCAGGCCTTTGACGTCGTTCTGGTGGTAGATGTTGCTCACCAGGTACAGGCTGCTCTGGCTTTCGTATTTGACGATGTCGGACAGTGCAATAACGCCACGCACTTCGTGGTCTTCCATCACTGGCAGATGGTGCACGTTATTGTGCAGCATGGTAAGCATGGCTTCGAAGATGTAGCTGCGGGCGCTGATGGTAATCAGCCCTTCGGACATGATCTCGCTGATGGGGGTTTCTGATGGCAGGGCGTTGGTGACCGCCCGGGTGCGTAGATCCCGGTCGGTAATGATGCCCTTAAGCCGGGGTGACTCCCCACTTTCGTCCATCAGCAGCAGGGCCGACACGCCGTTGTCGGTCATGATCCGGGCCGCTTCCTGAAGGCGCACGGTGGTCGGGGCAGAGACCGGCTCCCGGGCAATCAATCGGGTGACCTTGGCGGACATCAGTTCGTTGGATTTGTGCCGGCGCGAGACCGCCGAACGCAGGCGACTGTGGTCTTCAATCTCGACAAAATCCGCGAAGTTCTCGTCGTTTTCCCACAGATACTGGAAGGTCTCGTAGGGGATTTTGTAGATCAGGCAGTCTTCGATGGCTTTGGCGGGGAAGCGCACTTTCTGATTGCGCAGCAGGCCGAACTGGCCAAAGATTTCGCCTTCGCCGATGCGGTTGTAAAGCTCGCCGGAGCGCCGGAAGATTTCCACCGCACCACTACGGATGTAGTGCAACCAGTAGTTCTGCTGGCCCAGCTCAAGGATCTGGGTGCCGGCCCGGTAATAGGCCACTTCGATGCCAGTGACGATGCGGTCGAGCAGTTCTTCGGGCATTTCGTCGAAGGGAGCGTGTTGGGCGATGTGGTTGCGGATGTCGAGCAGCTCGGCCTGCATGGGCTCTCCAGGGTTGATCGATCTTGTTCTAAAGCCGGCGTTGGTTGTGCCGGCTTTCCGGAGTGTGGCCAAACTATAGCAGTTGTCTGCCCGGTTGGTGTACCTTGGCGGCGAGAATGGCGCTGGTTGGAGAAAGGTTTATGGTCAACAAGTTACTGGTAACCGGCGGGATTCGCTCCGGTAAGACCGGGCTGGCTGAGCAGAGGGCCAAAGCGGCCGGTAACGACGTGGTTTATGTGGCGACCGCGACGGCAGGCGATGATGAAATGGCACTGCGTATCCAGCGTCACCAGGAACTGCGGCCGGACCACTGGCAACTTGCTGAAGAGTCGCTGCGCCTGGGTCAGGTATTATCAGAGTATGCCAGCGGCCCGGGAGAACCGCCGTTGCTGTTGGTGGACTGTATGAGCCTGTGGCTGAGCAATCTGCTGTTTGCCGACGGCGCCTTGTTCCAGCCCGAACGGGCGGCCTTTCTGGAGGCGGTTGAGGTCTATCCTGGCTCCCTGGTCATTGTGACCAACGAAGTGGGGCTCGGGACCATCGGCATGGATCCGCTGACCCGTCGCTTTGCGGATGAGCTGGGCTGGCTCAATCAGGCCCTGGCCCAGCGTTGTGATGAGGTGGTGATGGCCGTGGCGGGTTTGCCACTTACCCTCAAGGCTGGTGGCTGATCAGGCTGCGAAACACACCGAATTCGGACTGGTCCACCTGTATCCGGCTGCGGCAGGCGTAAGGCACGGCAAAGCCGGTGAATGATCTCTCCAGCGGAATGCCCAATACATTGGCCAGCACCATGCGGATCACGCCTCCGTGGCAGACCACCAAGACCCGTTTGCCGGCAAGTGTTTGCTGCCATCGATCAAAACCGTCAATAGTGCGCTGGTAGAAATCCGTCACAGCTTCACCGCCGGGGGGGAGGAAGTTGATGGGGTCCTGCCAGAAGTGGTTAAGATGATCCCCATAGCGCTCCTGGATCTGCCCAGCGGTCAACCCTTCCCACTCACCGAAGCCAATCTCCCGCAGATCTTTATCGATATGCAGTGGAATTCTGTGTTCCTCGGCCAGTTGCTGGGCAAAACGCTGGCATCGTTGCATGGGTGAACTGACGATAGCATCCCACTGATCACCCTCGGCGATGGCAGCTATCATCTGTTGCCACCCGGTGTCGCTCAAGGGGTCGTCTTTACTGCCCCGGAACATCTGGCCGCCTTCCGGTTCGCCGTGGCGTATCAGGTCGATTACTGTGGTGGTCATAGGGCTATTCTTCCGCTTTGTCACTGACGCCAGCGTCGGTAAAACTGGCCATCCGGTTATGCAGCGCGCAGGCGGCGCGTAACAGGGGAACGGCAACGGCGGCGCCACTGCCTTCGCCCAGGCGCATGCCAAGATCCAGAAGCGGCGAGGCATCAAGTGCCTCCAGCACGGCAGTGTGGCCGGGTTCGGCTGACCGATGCGCAAACAGAAGCCACTCGCGCGCAGCCGGTTGTTGATGCACAGCCACCAGTGCAGCGACTGAGACAATAAAACCGTCCACCAGAACCGGGATCCGGCGCGCGGAGCAGCCCAGGATGGCGCCGGTCAGTGCGGCTATTTCGAAGCCTCCAAGAGAAGCCAGTACCATCAGCGGATCACGGTCGGGACCATGCCGTTGCAACGCGTTTTCAACCACCCTCGCCTTGCGGGCAACGCCCTCGGAGTTCAGCCCGGTGCCCGGGCCAACGAGGGTGGTGGGCTGCTGCCCCAGCAGGGCACAGGCCAGTGCTGCAGCACTGGTGGTGTTGCCTATGCCCATGTCGCCACCAATAAACAGGCGGCAGCCAACGTTTGCAGCACGCCTGGCGGCTTCGTCGCCATTGGAGAGCGCGGATTCAACCTGGTGAGAGGACATGGCTGGCGAATCTGCCATGTTGGCCGTGGAAGGGGCGATAATCTGATGTATGACGCCCGGTAATTCCGGTACTTCGCCAACGGTACCCAGGTTGACCACTTCCAGACTGGCACCGAGTTCCTCGGCCATCACGCTGATGGCGGCGCCGCCGCTGGCAAAATTGGCGATCATCTGGGCGGTGACAGCCTGAGGAAAGGCGGAAACGCCTTCAGCGCAAACGCCGTGATCGCCGGCAAACACCACCATTCGCACCGGATCAACGCTGGGTCTGTCGGTGCCGTGCAGGCCCGCCAGACTGATGGCGAGCTGTTCCAGCTGCCCGAGAGAGCCGGGTGGCTTTGTGAGCACCTGCTGACGCTCGGCGGCAAGCGCTGTGTGCTGAACCGAGGGCCGTGGGGGAGACGTGAGCCAGCTGTCGGGCAGTGCCATGGCGATGGGTCCTTGTGGGCGGAAAACCGAGGATGGTCTAACCGGGAGGCAAGGCTGTCAAGTTTCGTGACCGGTCGGTTAGACTTGCCGGCAATTGAATCAGGGAGACCGGCTTTGGATACGTTTGTGGTTGCAGTGCTGGTGTGCGGTGCGGCGGTTTTGTTGGACTGGTTGATGGGTGAGCCCCGGCGATGGCATCCGCTGGTGGGTTTCGGCTGGTGGGCATCCCTGTTGGAACAACGCCTGAATGGTCAGCAAGCTGTCGCAATACAAAGCCTGTGGCGGGGGGTGCTGGCGACCCTGGTAGCGGTCATGCCAGCCGTCGTGCTGGCAATTTTGCTGCAATTCCTGCTGGAGGGCTGGCTGTGGCTGCTCACTCAGGTGGCCGGTGTCTGGCTTGCCATTTCATTAAGGGGGCTGGCGGAACATGGCCGGGCGGTGTCGACTGCGTTGGCGTGCGGGGATGGTGCCAGGGCCCGGCTCGCGGTTGGGCAAATTGTCAGCCGGGATGCAGCAGCGCTGACCGACGAAGGCGTTGCCGCCGCCGCTTCGGAATCCATGTTGGAAAACGGCGCGGATGCTGTGTTTTCAAGCTTGTTCTGGTACCTGCTCGCAGGCTTGCCCGGGTTGGTTTTGCACCGCCTGGTGAACACGCTGGATGCCATGTGGGGCTACCGGACGCCACGATATCTGTATTTCGGGCGCTGCGCCGCCAGGCTCGATGATGCTATGAACTGGGTGCCTGCCCGGCTAACTGCTTTGACCTATGCGTTGCTGGGCAATACCCGGCTGGCCGTGAAATGCTGGCGTGAACAGTCCAAGGCCTGGGACAGCCCGAACGCCGGCCCGGTGATGGCAGCAGGAGCGGGCGCGCTCGGTGTCACACTGGGCGGCCCGGCGCCGTATTCCGGTGGCGTGAAGCAGCGACCGCTGCTGGGCAGCGGGCAAGGCGCCACGGCGCAAACCGTGGAGGGCGCGATTTCCCTGGTTCAGCGTGGCGTGATGTTGTGGCTGTTGGTGTTGTTGGCCTTGGCCGCAAGTCTGAATGCGTTCTGGTCAGGAGGTATCGGGTGACAGCGTTCGATGGTGCTGATTTGCCGGAGCATGGAGGTCGCCTGAGGGCAGCGGCTCAGCACTGGGGCATTCCTCCGGAACAATGGCTGGATCTCTCCACCGGTATTAACCCTGTGCCCTGGCCGGTTCCGGCAATTCCGGCGGAGGTATGGCAACGGCTGCCGGAGCCGGAAGATGGGCTGGAAGAGATTATCCGTATCTGGGCCGGGGCACCGGAGCGTGCCTGCTGCCTACCCGTAGCGGGTTCCCAAGCGGCGATCATGGCCCTGCCAGCGGTTCGTGCCCGTAAGCATGGTTTCGGTCGGGTGGCCGTGCCCATGCCCGGTTATCGTGAGCATGGTCGTGCCTGGCGGCGAGCGGGTTTCGACGTGGTGGCGATTCCTGAACAGGCGACAATGCAAGCGGAGCTGGCATGGCTGGATTCTGTGGATGTGGTGGTCTGGATACAGCCGAATAATCCGACCGGGCAGCTGATCCCCGTTGAACAGTTGCTGGTTTGGCGGGAACGTCTGCGAGCGCGGCAAGGTTGGCTAATAGTTGATGAGGCCTTTTTGCCGGCTTGTGACCAACAGAGCCTGATAGCTGCGGGGGCCCTGAAAGGAGTGATCGTCCTCAAGTCCATGGGCAAGTTCTTCGGTCTTGCGGGGCTTCGTGCAGGCGCTGTGATAGCTGAGGCAGAGACAGGCAGAGCTTTGAGATCTGAGCTGGGCCCCTGGCCCGTGAGCGGACCAGCGCGCTATATGATGGCGGAAATGCTTCAGGATAGAGCCTGGCAGCAGCAGACAAGGGATCTGCTTGAACACCAGAGCCAACGATTGGGGGAGCTGTTGTCTGAGTCAGGGCTTGGTCTCAGTGACGGCACGATTCTGTTCCGTTATCTGAGACACGCCTGGGCTAAGGACTTTCACCGCGAACTGGCGCAGAAGGGTATTCTGGTGAGGTTGTTCGAGAATCCCCTTGCAATCAGAGTCGGACTTCCGGGCACTGAGCAGGAATGGCAAAGACTGGAACAGGCGTTAGAGCGCCTGGTCGGGCACTGGGCGGGCGGCCACCAAAGCCGCCCGCTGTCGAGGTCAAGGATTGGCGACCACCGTGCCGAAGCTGATCGCGATGGGTAGCAGCGAGGTTTCAATGAAATCGGCCTGACTGTTGTCGGAAGGGTCGATGACCCGCACGCCCGGATTCGACAGAGTGGCATCTGCCAACCACAGGCGGCCTTCAGGACTCAGTTCGATATCTCGGAAGTCCATTCCGGTCAGATTGTTGACCGTAGCCAGGGAGGTTGCGCCCTCGGACGGATTGAAGGACTGTAGTGAGATGCTCTGCCAGCCTGCGTAGTTCAGGATGTATCCTTCAGTCGGGCTGATGATGACGGCATCATTGATCTGAGTTTCTATGTCGGCATCTGGAATCATTGAAGAAACCTGATAGGTCTCAGGATCAATGATATCCAGGCTTGTGCCGTTGAAGGGCGCGGAAAAGCCTCCCAGATTTGTAACGACCAGCCCTATGCCATCAACGTGCTGGATGTTGGAAGGGTTCCGGCCAATGAGAGGGATGCCTTTCATTGTGTCGGTAGCACTGGCATTGGTCTCGATTTCTGTGTCCGTTGTGGTATCAAAAACCGCAACGTATCCGTCATTGGTGGGGCTGTAATTGCTATCGAGCCGTTGCATGGTGATAAACAGTTTGCCGTTGACGACAGCACCCGCTGACATCTGAACTACATCGCCCTGACTGTCTGCGGGTACATAGACGCTCAGATCCAGGGTTTTGCCGGTGAAAAAGTCCTCAGCCCTGTTGGCGGAAGGGTTTACAACCCATGCCTCGTTTTTTCCGTAGCGGAGCAGGTACGCTTTGGCTTCATTGGCAAAGACGATCTGGTACGGGTTGGCGCTGCCCTGATCACCGGCTTCCAAAGTGCTGGCTTCCCAGACTTCTTTCCCGGGGTTTTCAATGTCGACCTTCAATACCTGATCGCCAAAGAACTTTCTGATCAGGTAATAGTGCTGACCATAGCCATTCACTGTGATGTCCGAAATGCCGCTGAAGTAACCGCCCGAAGCTTCCATTCCGGTTTCTTGTATCGATACCAGTTCTACCTCACCCGAGGTGTAGTCATCGGCCGCCGTGGCCACGACACCAAAGTTCTCGGTAATCACCGGATCCTTTGTTGAAGATGAGGAATCGCCGCCACAGCCGGTCAGTCCGATGGTCAGTGCAAGCGCAGCAAGGGTGCCTTGGCGCAGTGAAAATAGCTCCGTGTGGTTCATGGTATAACCCTTGTAATGGTTAGAGGGAATGCTTGATGTTGATAAACCAGCCGCGTCCGGGGCCAGGGAACCGATTGAAATCCTGGTAGATTTCGTCGGTGATGTTGCGAACTTCCAGTCGTGCCTCAGTCATGCTCTTGTCCGGCCAGATCCGTTGCCATTGCACCGTTGCGTTAAGCGTCTCTCTGGCATCAGCCTCCAGGATATTGGCGGAGTCATAATAGAGTTCATCGTCCACCTGATAGGACAGGTCGATCTGGAATGGCCTGAAACGCCAGCGGGTACCGGCAAGAAACGATTCGTGATAAATACCCGGCAACCGCTTTTCGAAACGCGTGCGCACTGACTTGTCGGTATTTTCCGACTCCTGTACCGTGGCATTGCCGTAGAGGGACCAGGCGGGGGTGATGGAGAAAACCGCATCCAGCTCCACGCCATAAACCTCGGCTTCCAGGTTGCGATAACGGCCGACGCCGCGCGCATCGTAGGTTGCGATCACCGCAGGGTCGAGCACCCGGAAATACCCCGTGGCTTCGGCATGCCCCCAGCCCTGGTCTGTGCGCAGTGTCAGGTCGTAGTTCATCGATTCTTCCGGCTGCAGGTCCGGGTTGCCGATAAACAGCCCCTGCTGACCGTATAGCTCTTGAAGGGTAGGAACGCGCACGTTGTTTGCAATGTTGCCAGAGAGTGTCCAGTTGTTATCAACCAGATGGGTCAGGCCGAGCTGCCAACTGGTGTAATTGTCTCGGGAACGGGTAGCCTGGGTGGTTCCGTCTCCAAGTGATTCGTCTGATTCATCCCGAACGTGTACCTGACGAATGGCGGCCTGGGTTTTCCAGCGGTTATCGCGACTCTGCCAGGCGTGTGAGAGTGACCCGGTAGCCTGGAAGCGTTCCCGCTCATCCCGAGGATCTGGGTCTTGTCTGTCGTCTTGCTGGTAGTCATAGCGGGTGGTATCAACGCTCAGCGTGATGGTGTGGTTGCCGAGTAAAGCGGATAGGGTATTCACCAGCCCAAGCTGTTGTGTGTCGGTTTTTACATCGGAGACTCCGAGACCTACCCGGCCGCTGGTATTGTCGTAGTGTTCGGTGATATCGCCGACAATCAGGCGATGGCTGGAGTGCAGCTTGCCCTGTAACCATCCACGTTCCTGACCCTGAAGTTGTAGGCGAAAAGTTTCGTTCGCCAGAGACGCATCGTTGTCCCGCCAGTTCTGGATGGTTGGCACACCCTGCTCATAATGGGTGTATTGGAACAGAGCGTCGACCTGGGCTGTCCGGCTGATCTCCCAGCCAAGTTTCGTGCTGACAGCATCCTGTTGATAATCCGCATTGCGCCGCTTGGTGTTATCACCATCATTCGGATTGAACCAGTCACTGAGGTTGGGGTATTCAAAGTCGTTATTGCTGGTTTGTCGATCAAGCGACACCCAATAGTAAAAATCGTCGTGGCTGCCGCTGTTGAAGAGGCCGGTTCGGTAAGTATCAAAGGAACCAGCGCCGACATTGATGCTGGTGGCATCCTCGATGTCTTTGCCAAGACTTTCCAGTACCACCACACCACCGATGCCCGCCTGAGGCAGCTGTGCCGGGGCTCCACTGGGGTACACCTGAATACGGCTGACATCAGTTAACGACAGTTTGCCGAGGTCAACACCGCCGGTGACCGGATCGTTCAGTAGCATACCGTCCAGAACAACCTGTACCTGCCGCGAGGTCGATCCTCGAATGGACACTGACGAGGCGCTTCCCAGTCCGCCGCTTTGTCGGATCTGGACGCCGGCCTGATCGCTAATAACGTCAGCGACTGAAGCGGTCCGGTTTTCGATGCTGGACCGATCCAGAACGCGCACGGGGCCTGTCGCCTGGCTGGGGTCTACATCGCTGGCGGCGTTGATGGGAGTGGCTTCCACCACGATAAAAGGAAGTGTATCTTCTGCGATGACATTGGTGGCCATCAGCGAAAAAATGGAGATAACGATTTTCTTCATCAGGGAGATGGGCACCGGCTGTATTTCTCTGCGTCTGCAACCAGCATTGTTGCGGTTTCTGGTTGCCTGAACAGCTACCAAAAGAGAAGAGGCATATACGCCTGCTCCGTGTTCTGACCCTCCGTCAAAAGCACTGATAGCCGGTAGCAGGCCGGTCTCCGGGCTTGCGGCTGGCATTCTTGCCAGAGTAGGATGCCTTCCCACAGCGTTTTGCTGCAGTGGCTGGCTCAGGGCCATTCCTCTCGTACCGCATACCGTTGCGGGGGCAGCGTCGGAATTTCACCGAACTTCCCAGTTTCACCCATCGCTCAGTCGAACAGTTGTCGCGCTTGAGGTGGGCACCTGCTACGGATAAAAAATTTGAGTGAGAGTTTACGGTGTGGCCAAGAGGTCGTCAATAAATGACAAATAGTTCAGAGTTAGCCAACGCTCAGGAGGTCTCATGATAGTCATTCGGGTTTTCGTGCTTTTCCTGATGCTCTCCAGCCATGTGGTGGCTGATGTCTGTGCCACGGACGATAACGGAGTGGAGCTTTGTTTGCCCGGGCCTGCCCAGCGCATCGTGACACTATCCCCCGGGGCGACGGAGCTGGCGTTTGCCGCCGGTGCTGGTGAGCAGGTTATCGCTGTTGTTGATTACAGCGATTATCCCCCGGAGGCTGAAATGTTGCCCAATGTCGGGAGCCATACCCGGATTGACCTGGAGGCATTGGTCGCTCTTAAGCCGGATCTGGTGGTTACCTGGGTGTCTGGTAATCCGGTTGAGCAGGTCGCTATGCTCAATCAGCTTGGCATGGCCACTTTTGCGATTGAGCCACGAACGTTTGAAGGTGTGTCCTCGGTGCTGGAGAGGCTGGCGTTGCTCGCGGGTACAGAGTCTGAGGGTTATGCTGAGGCGGCCCGGTTTCGACAGGGAATTGCCGCATTGGCCAAGCAATATCGGGGGCGTGAACCCGTTCGTGTGTTTTATCAAGTGTGGGATCAGCCTTTGATGACGATCAATGATGAGCATCTGATCGGAAAGGTGATTTCTTTGTGCGGTGGCCAGAATATTTTTGGCGAGATGGCTCGCCTGGTGCCGCGTATCGGGCCGGAAGATGTTCTGGCCGGTGACCCCGAAGCCATCCTGTCGGGCGGCACCGATGAAGACGGCAACAGTTATACAAGCCTTGAGCGCTGGAGGGAGTTTGGCGCGATGGCGGCGGTAGCGGCGGATAATTTGTTTATCATTCCGGCCTCGCCCATTTCACGCCCCACGCCGCGTTTGCTGGATGGAGCGCGCACGGTTTGCGAGAAACTGGATATGGCGCGTGCTCGGTTGTAATAACACAAGGATCCGCTTGAGGGACCGGGAATGATGCGAGCGCTGACAATACTGACGGTTATTGCGGCACTGGCTTGTGCGCTTTCCCTCGCCGTCGGCAGTGTAACTATCCCGCCCGGTGATCTGTGGCAGGTTGTTCTCGGGCAGGGTGATACGCTGGATCGAACCCTTCTGATTGATCTTCGTTTACCCAGGACGCTCTCGGCGTTTGCTGCTGGTGGTTTGCTGGCGATCGCCGGGGCATTGATGCAGGTATTGTTGCGAAATCCGCTGGCCGATCCCTATGTTCTGGGGCTGTCCGGTGGTGCTGCCACCGGTGCGCTGCTGGCCATGCTTGCGGGGGCTGGCATGGTTTTGGTGTCTGGCGCCGCCTTTGCTGGCGCCCTGTTTGCGACTTTGCTGGTGTTTGGGCTGGCCCACGGTACCGGCAGCTGGACCCCATCGCGATTGCTGCTTACCGGGGTGGTGACCGCCGCTGGTTGGGGAGCGGCCATTACCCTGATGCTTGCCATCACCCCCGCTCATCAGTTGCCGGGTATGCTGTACTGGCTGATGGGCGATGTGTCTTATGCACGTCTGCCCTGGCCCTCCATCGTGGTGCTGATGCTTGCGGTTATTGCCTTGCTGCCACTGGCTCGTAGCTTGAATGTACTGGCGAGGGGACCATTGCAGGCTGCGGCTCTGGGGGTGTCTGTTCGCCCTTTGGAATGGAGTATCTACCTGTTGGCCAGCCTGCTGACCGCAACGGCGGTCACCTCGGTGGGCAGCATCGGGTTTGTTGGCCTGATTGTGCCCCATATGCTGCGTCTCGTGCTGGGGAATGATCAGCGGGTTATCTTGCCGGCCAGTGCTCTGGCAGGCGGCACCTTGCTGGTTCTGGCTGATACTCTGGCCCGGACTGTGATTGCACCCGAGCAACTACCGGTGGGTGTGATTACCGCCTTGCTAGGCGTACCCACTTTCCTTTATCTGCTTCATCGGAGCCGATGATGACGATTCTCTCTGCTCGCGAGCTGATCATCGATATTCCCGGGCGCTCGAACGGTGCGAAGCTGAACCTGGACGTGGCTCCTGGACAGATCTGGGGGGTTCTGGGGCCGAACGGAGCGGGGAAAACCACGTTATTGCATACCCTGGCAGGACTGAAAGCACCCCGGTGTGGCGAAGTATGGCTTGATGATGTTGAGTTGGCTGCCATACCCCGGCGTGAACTGGCCCGGAAGCTGGGGTTGGTATTTCAGGAGCGACAAGACAGCTTTCCTGCCACGGTACTCGAAACCGCATTGATTGGTCGCCATCCTTGGTTGTCAGTTTGGCAAAGTGAACAGGCCGAGGATATCCGTCGGGCAGAAGCCGCGCTTGACGCCCTGGACGTTGGTGAGCTTGGGGAGCGTTTGCTGAATACCTTGTCCGGCGGTGAACGACAGCGCGTTGCGATCGCCACATTGATGACTCAGGATCCTGCTGTATGGCTGCTTGATGAACCGACCAACCATCTGGATTTGCATCATCAGGTCCAGGTGATGCGGCTATTGAGTGTCTGTGCCCAGCGCGACAAGAGCATCTTCATGTGCCTGCACGACCTGAATCTGGCCGCTCGATGGTGCACTCATGTTTTATTGCTGTACCCGGACGGCCAAGCCTGTTGGGGGCCGACAGAGCTGATGCTGGTGCGCGACGCACTGGAAGGCCTTTATGACCAGAAACTGATTGAGCTGAATAAAGATGACATTCGCCTGTTTGCTCCGGCGAACGACTGAAGGAGATCCTGTGAAAGAGCGCGCCAAAGACCCCGAACGCCATGCCAGGCGCATGGCCGCCAAACAGAAAATCATGCAAGAGCGCATTGCCAGTGCCCAGAAAGAACAGGGCGTGTTGCTGGTGCTCACCGGCCCTGGCAAAGGTAAGAGCAGTTCCGGCTTCGGCATGGTCGCCCGGGCCCTGGGCCATGGAATGAAAGTGGGCATCGTCCAGTTTATCAAGGGCGCTTTCAGCACCGGCGAGGAAGCGTTCTTCCGGAGCCTGCCGAACGTGACCTACCACGTGATGGGCCAGGGCTATACCTGGGACACCCAGAACCGGGAACAGGATGTGAAGAGCGCAACCGATGCCTGGGAAGTCGCAGCTGACATGCTCAAAGACGACAGCTATGACCTGATTCTGCTGGACGAACTGAATATCGCGCTGAAGTACGACTACATCGATCTGGACCGGGTGCTGGACGACCTGCAGGCCCGTCCGGAAATGCAGCATGTGGTGGTCACCGGGCGCGGGGCTCCGCAGGAACTGATTGATCTGGCTGATACGGTCACCGAGATGGGTGTGGTCAAGCACGCCTTCAAGGATCAGGGTATCAAGGCCCAGAAGGGCGTGGAGCTGTAAATGCCCACCCTGATGGTGCAGGGCACCACCTCGGATGCTGGCAAGACCACGGTGGTGGCGGCCCTGTGCCGCTGGCTGGCGCGTCAGGGGGTGTCGGTGGCACCGTTCAAACCCCAGAACATGGCCCTGAACAGTGCGGTCACCGTGGATGGTGGCGAAATTGGCCGCTCCACGGCGTTGCAGGCACTGGCCTGCGGCCTGGAGCCCCACAGTGACATGAACCCGGTGTTGCTGAAGCCCCAGAGCGATTGCGGGGCCCAGGTGATCTTGCGGGGCAAGGTCCATGGCAATATGGATGCCCTGGATTACCACGCCTACAAGGCGCAGGCGATGGCCTCGGTGATGGCCAGCTGGAAGGCATTGAGTGCCCGTTACGACGTGATCATTGCCGAAGGCGCCGGCAGCCCCGCGGAAATCAACCTGCGGGCCAACGACATTGCCAACATGGGTTTTGCCGAAGCTGCTGATTGTCCGGTGTTGCTGGTAGGGGATATCGACAAGGGCGGGGTTTTCGCCCAGCTGGTGGGTACGCTGGCGTTGATTTCCGACAGTGAGCGGGACAGGACGGCGGGTTTTATCATCAACCGGTTCCGGGGCGATATTGCGCTGTTGGAGCCCGGGCTGGACTGGCTGACGGAACACACGGGCAAGCCGGTGTTCGGGGTTTTGCCATACCTGCACGGGTTGGTGATCGACTCCGAAGACAGCGTCAGTGCCGCCGGCATCAGTGAGGCCGGAGCCCTGAAAGTGGTCGTGCCGGTATTTCCGCGGATCAGCAACCACAATGATTTTGATCCGTTGCGACTCCACCCGGGCGTTGACCTGGTGTTCGTGGGGACGGATGAACCCATTCCGCCAGCGGATCTGATTATCTTGCCCGGCAGCAAAAGCGCCCGGCACGACCTGCAGTGGCTGAAGCAACAAGGCTGGCCGAAGGCCATCCAGAAACACCTGCGGTATGGCGGCAAGCTACTGGGTATCTGTGGCGGCTTCCAGATGCTGGGGCTAAAAGTGGAAGACCCGGAAGGGCTGGAGGGTGAAGCCGGCACTACCGAGGGCCTGGCACTGTTCGAAATGGTTACCCGTATGGTGCCGGGCAAGCAGCTCCGAATGGTAAATGGCGGGCTGACCTCTCATGTTGCCAGCACGGCGGTGACAGGCGCTCTGAAAGGCTATGAAATGCACAACGGTGTCACCGAAGGCGCCGCGCTGGTGCGCCCATTTGCAGAGCTGGAAGGCAGGCCGGATGGCGCCGTCAGTGCGGATGGCCAGGTGGCGGGTACCTATATCCACGGCGTCTTCGACGAGCCAGCCGCCTGCCATGCCATTCTGGCCTGGGCAGGCCTTAAAGCACAGGGCGAGCAGTCGGTGGACTACCAGCGTCACCGTCTGCAGCAACTTGATCGCCTGGCCGATCAGGTGGAGCAGTGCCTGGACACAGACCGGTTAAGGAGGCTGTTGCAGTTGTGAGTAACCCGAATGATCCCTTCACCGATGCCCAGCGCGAAGGCCTGTACCGGGCCATCTTCGAGCGCCGGGATGTGCGCTCCCAGTTCCTGCCGGATGCCATTCCGGAGGAGGTTCTGGCGCGCATCCTGAGAGCTGCCCACCACGCCCCGTCGGTCGGCTTCATGCAGCCCTGGGATTTTATCGTGATCGACAGCCTGGCGGTGCGCGAGCAGGTGCTGGACAGTTTTAACAATGAAAACGCAAAGGCCTCGGAAAACTACACCGGCGAGCGCCAGCAAACCTATCGGAGCCTGAAGCTGCAGGGCATTCTGGAAAGCCCCATCAACCTCTGCATCACCTGTGATCGATCCCGCGGCGGCCCCAATGTCCTGGGGCGTAATTCCATTATGGAAATGGATCTGTTCAGCACCTGCCTGGCGGTGCAGAATCTCTGGCTGGCGGCACGGGCCGAGGGCATTGGCGTGGGCTGGGTGAGCATCCTGGATCAGGATGTACTGTCGAATATCCTGCAGTTACCGGATCATGTATACCCACTGGCCTATCTCTGCCTGGGCTATGTCAGTGAATTCCTGGAGCAACCGGAATTACAGTCCAAAGGCTGGCGTTCCCGGCTGCCGCTGGAAGATCTGGTACATGGTAATACCTGGGGTGGCGCCCTTGATCAGGAGTCCCTGCTGGCCCGGTTAAAGCAGGTCTGACATCGCGGTAGACGTCAGTTTCCTATTGGCGGCAGATCCCTCACCAGTGATTGCAGCTCGCGAGTGATCGCAATCAGCTCCTTCAGCAATTGGGGGTTCACGTCCATGTGGCCCTCGTATTCGGCCAGATTGCGGGCCGAATGACACTTGTCCAATATGCGCCATTTGGCATTGGGTAAGCCAATGGTGTGTTGCAGGCACTGGAAGACAATATAACGGCTTTCGGAACGATACCCGTGCCATCTCAGGGCGGCGAGCGATAATGCGTGGGCGGCGCCATAAGCCAGAGAGAACTGGCTGTCCTCAGACAATCCCTCAATGCAGGCGTCCCGGAGCTTGGTGTCGGCAGCCTTGAGCATGCCTTCGAACTCCCGGGCATCAGGTGGTTCTGCCTTGAGTCGTCGGATCCTGACCAGATTATCGAGTGCTTCCATGCAATGTGTCCTGTCTCAGTGGCTGAAGCGGAGGTCGAGGCGGGCTTGGTCCAGCACCCGGGTGACAAAACTCTGATTGTCTTTGATACGCTGCTCGAACTCGGCGGGAGAGTATAACGTGGGATTGATGGTTCGTTGTAATTGTTGTTCGGCGGGGGCCAGCAGTTCCATAACCTCGCTGTAACTGAGATCGTGGCCGATCAGCATGACATCGACATCGCTGCCCGCATGGGCATCCCCTTTTGCCACGGACCCGTAGATAAAGGCCTGTTCGAGAGTATCCGCCAGTGGCGCCAGGGCATTCCGGAGCACATCGGAAATACCAAAGGTTTTCTGGACGATGTGTTTCAGCTCATTGAAGATCGGGTTGTCCGGGTTGGCCTGGTAGTGGTTCTGGTTGCCTTGGCGGGTCATGACGACCAGACCGGAATCGGTCAGTTTGGCCAGCTCCCGGACAACGGTGCCGCGCCCTATATTTGCCAGCCGTACCAGTTCATTCAGGTACAGGCTCTGGTCTGGATGGCCGTAGATAAGCGATAGCAGGCGCTGTTGGGTTTTGGTAAACAGTGCGTCACCGATACTGGTTCCGGGCATGGTCAGGTTGCATCTCATGAGTCTCAATATGGGTACTTTAGTACCTGATTTGGGTATTTTCAATCCCATATTGGGCTCTTTAAGTCCCAATTTGGGGATCTCTGTGGAGGGTCTATGAAGTTTTCTGTGTTTTACCAGCAGGCCTTGGCCCGGAAGGGTGGCGAGCAGGCCCTGAAATCCCTGTTGCCTCCGGTCACCGAAAAACATCGTCTGGCGGAGATCGGCGACGACCGTTACCTGTCCGAGATCACCCGATGCATTTTCAAGGCTGGTTTTGTCTGGCGGGTAATCGAGAACAAGTGGCCGGATTTTGAGGCGGCCTTCGAAGGGTTTGTGCCCGCCTACTGGCAGCAGGTGCCGCCAGAAGTGCTCGAGCAGCTGGCTACAGACGAGCGTATCGTTCGCAACATGCAGAAGATCCGGACCGTGCCGGAAAATGCCCGGATGATCATGGATGTGGCGAAAGACCATGGCAGCTTTGGTCAGTTTCTGGCCCAGTGGCCGTCGACCGATCAGGTGGGGCTGCTGCTCTACCTGAAGCGTAACGGTGAGCGTCTGGGGGGGAACTCAGCCCAGTACTTCCTGCGCCGGGTGGGTTGGGATGGTTTTATCCTGTCCCACGATGTGGTTACCGCTCTGACCCGGGCCGGAATACTGGATGCCTCACCGGCCAGCAAGAAAGGCATGAGCCAGGCCCAGGAGGCGTTCAACCGTTGGCACGAAGAGACGGAAATGCCCATCAGCCACCTGTCCCGGATAGTGTCCTTCACGGTGGATAACTGACGATGCCCCCACGTTAGAGAAACAGCAACAGCGCCAGTTCACTGAACACGACAGCTGCGCCCAGGGTGTCGCCGGTGTAGCCGCCAAGCTGGCTACGAAGATAGCTGCCCCAGAACACAGCAACCAGCAGGACGGCCGTTATGGCTGCGGGAATCAGTAACGGCTGCCAGAGTGATAATCCGGCTGCCAGCAACAACACAAACCCCGCGGCCGCCAGCAAACGGCTGCGGGAGAAACCGTCTGCCACCGGCTTGGATTTACTCTTGTCGGGGTCAGTGACGTACGGCAGGCAGGCCATCAATATCAGTGGTGTCAGCCGGGAAACCGCAGGTGCCACCAGCAACGCAATCCAGATCAATTCAGCCTCAGCCAGCAGAGCTACTTTCAGCAGCAAGGCCATCACCAGTGCCACCGTGCCATAGGTTCCGATCCGGCTGTCTTTCATGATCTCCAGTCGTTTTTCCACGGTATAGCCGCCGCCGAGAGCATCCACACTGTCGGCCAGGCCATCTTCGTGGAAGGCCCCGGTGATAAACAGGTGCAGAATAACCACCAGGATAATGGCCGCCAGCGGGCTGGCCACCAGTGAGAACAGAAAATAGGCGGCGCAATAGCCAAGGCCGAGCAGAAGGCCCACCAGGGGAAAATAGACGCTGCTCTGGTTCATCAGGCGCTGGGAGTAATCAATCCGGACGAGCATGGGGATACGAGTCAGGAATCCCAGTGCCAGCCAGAAAGCCTGCCATTCTTGTGCAATCCGCGAGCGAGGGAGCAAGGGCGCCTCCTTGAGAATTCAAAAGCGCCCATTGTACGTGAGACCAGCAAAGTTTGCGGCGTTCTCAGAGTAGCATCAGTCCAGCCACTCCCCGGGGTTGTCGGTGGTAAAGCGTGTCACCTTGTCCGGTGGTTCACAGCTGTCAGTCATGTCCTGGTCGCTCAGCAGCACGTAGGTATCCCGGTGAGCAGTGCCCAGCGGTCGGGCACCCTGCTTATTGAAACAGCCAAGCTCTCCGTCTTCAGCCACCATTAAATAGCTATCCGGTGTCTCCCGCATCCAGAGCCATGCGTTGCGGCTTTCCTGTTCTGTGTCACTGAAGTAACTGAAATGGGTAAAGTCCCGCTTTGAAAACAGAATGAACTGTTCCCGGAAATTGATCATGCCAATCTGCCCGCCGGCAGGCACGAACTGCTCGGCTGCGGCGAGCACATTTCTGGGTGTGCGCAATGGCTCGAGAATCCGATAACCCCAGGTTGTGAACACCAGCCAACTCGCCATCAGGGCAATGAACCAGCGCCCGAGTGCCCGGCAGCGCCAGAACGCCATGAGACTTGCGACCCAGATAAACCCAAGGGTGAACAACAGGGTGCCGGCTTCGTGCAGTCGAGCCGGATCCTGGGTGTAGTCAGCGACCTTTTCCACCAGACGAGGGTGGTCATTCCAGGCTAGGACGCCCAGGATGATCAAGGCTGCACCAAGCAGCAGATGCAGAACACTGGTGACCGCCCCGAACCAGCGTGCCGGGTTTTGTCCACTCAATGCCGGGGCCAGGCTCAGGGCCAGTGCCGGCAAAGCCGGGAGCACATACACCCCGCGTTTGCCCGGGCTCAGGCTGAAAAACGCCACCACCAACGCGACCCACGCCAGCAGAACCACCACGTCCAGCCTGTGTTTGAGAATCTCACGAATGGGCCGCAGCAGTGCCAGGAATAGCAGCGGCAGCGGAAACCACAGCGAGGGAATCACGCTGGCGAGGTAGTAATACCAGGGCTGAATGTGCCCCCAGGAATCGGCATAGCGCTCGCCGGTCTGTTTGAACAGAATGTTGTCGCGATAGGCAAGGGCCTCGTCGGTGCCCAGGTGACTGACGGCCAGCACCATCGGCACCAGCCAGGCGGCCACAACGGCCAGCATGACCAGGGGGCCGAGGGCGCAGCGCCAGCGGAGTGTGCCCTGAAACCGAGAAGTGTCCTGCAGTTTCAGGGCCAGTATCGGAATGAACAGCAAGGCGGGCAGAAAGCCAACCCCTTTGGTAATAATGCCAAGCCCCATAAAGGCCCAGGCCACGAAATACCAACGCCAGGACGGCTGCACGAAAAAATGCCGGATCAGACCGTAACAGGCTACCATGATCCAGCAGGCCACCATGGCATCAATCTGGGCTCGCTGGGCCTGAATCAGGAACTGGGGTGCCACCATCAGCAGCAGTGCGGCAATGGCGCCGGTGCGTTGGTTCCACAAGCGTGTGCCCAGATCGAACACCAGGCCCAGGGTTAGCAGGCTGCACAGGGCGTTCGGTAGCAGAAACGCGATTTTCAGGTTGCCGGTCAGCCAGTAGAAAAAGGCGATGGCCCACATGAACACCGGTGGTTTGTCCGGGTAGAGTTCGCCGCCCCGCATCGGCAGCAGCCATTGCCCGGAGGTCACCATTTCCCGGGCCACTTCGGCGAATCGCGGTTCGTCGGCGGGCCACGGAGAGCGTAACCCGATGCCGGTCAGAATCATGAGTGCTGCGAAGGCCAGTACCACCAGTAACAATCGGTTGTACGGCAGATTGAATAAGGTGTCGGGTAAACGCCGAAGACGGAAGTCGAGTGTCATAATCGCAACTCAGGAGGGGTCAGATACGGAATCAGCTAGGGTCTGATTGCGCTGGTTGTGATACAGGTAAGCGCCAATGGCACTTGCCAGCGCGAACAGAACCGCGCTTACCACAAGCTGATCGAGACGGGCCTGGCCAATCCCTGCGCCGGCCATTGCAAAGATCACCATCTGGGGCAGGTAGCCAAGAACGCTGCCCAACAAAAATGGGACGAATCGTATCCCGGAACACCCGGCGAGGAGATTGGTGACAAGATTGCTGCCTACCGGCAACAGCCTGATCATGAGTATTTTGAGCAGAGTGCCTTCCGTGAACAGCAGGTCAAAACGTTGCATGCGATCTGAAAAACGGTTCAGGAGTGATGTTCGCAAAAGCCAGCGTGCGACAAAAAAGCAGCCTGTCGCGCCAATGGCTGTAGCGATAGTCGATAGGATCGCACCCTGAATGCTGCCTGCGGCAAATCCCAGAACGAAAGCGAGGACCTGTCTGGGGGCTCCGAATCCAGTGAAAAGTGCACCGAGCAGCGTAATGGCTGAAAGTCCTGCCAGCCCATTACTGTTCAGGAAATCTGCCACGCGCTCCTGATCGGTCAGAAAACCGAACCAGTCCCCGCTCATGGTCAGATAGCCTGTTAATACCAGGATGGCGAAAGATAGCCAGCGCAGTCCCGAAGCCATATCAAGCCCGTTCCGTTGCCGGTCGACTGTTGTTCGGATCCTCTAGGTTTGCAATTTGAGGAACTCGTGTGCGGTGAAGTAACCACATAACGCCGATCATATCGACGATTCCGGCCCATGCACGGTTCCAGGCATTGTATTTGGAAATCCCGGCCATTCTTGGGCGATGATTGACCTCGACAATGGCGATTTCGCCTCCCGCGCCTTTCACCAGCGCGGGAATGAACCGATGGGCGTGATCGAACCACGGCAGTTTGAGAAAGGTCGATCGGGGAAACAGCTTCAGTCCACAGCCTGTATCGGGAACTCCATCATGTAGAAAGGCGTTGCGAATACGATTAGCCAGGCGTGATTGGAAACGTTTCCATGCTGTATCCTTCCGATTTCTGCGATAGCCGGCAATACAAAAGTCGGGATTGTGGAGTCTGTTCGCTTGTTGCAACAGTGCTGGAATATCGGCGGGGTCGTTTTGACCATCTCCGTCCATTGTCACAATCAGTTGGCCTGTGGCGCGAAGGATACCGGTCGCCAGTGCCCCGCTCTGTCCGATGCTCTGTTCATGTCGAACCGCCAATAGCCTGCCCCCCAAAGCCTCGGCAGTGCGACGAGCTGTTGCCAGTGTCTGGTCGGAACTGCCATCGTCCACGAGCACGACTTCAAAGCCCGGGTAATCCCTCATAACGTTGAAGGCCTCGGTCAGCAGCTTCGCGATGTTTTCCTGCTCGTTTTTTGCAGGAATGACCAGTGACAGAGTGCTGTGCTGAGACATTGAGATATTCTCCAAGATGTTAACCAAACCACGTTGCCGTGCGGTTTATGCCTTGGAGAATTATCAGCCTTGAAGCTTAACCGAATCTTAAGAGCGTTTCGTGAGCGCCGGGCATCGTGCTGGCAGCCATACTTGCACACAAAGCCCGGGTTGACCGTCTGCCCTGTCTGCCAGGATAAGATGGCCACCATGGAGCTCGGCAATACGCCGAGCAATCGCCAGCCCCAGCCCTGCGCCTCCTCCTTTACGTTGATCCAGTCGCACAAACCGGCTGAGTGCGCGTTCACGCTCCTCCGCGGGAATTCCAGGACCCTGGTCACAAACCGAAATGGCGTAGCCTTCACCTGCGGGAACGAGATTGGTGGTGATTATGGTATGAGGCGGACTGTATTGGATGGCGTTAGCCAGCAAGGAGCGCATGAGGGTGTTAATCAGGGCACTATGGCAGCTAATCAGGGACTGACCTGTTTCGTCCTGGAGCACCGGCTCTATGTTTTTCTTTAGCGCCAGCGGTGCAACATCTGCGATGCTTTGTTCCAGAATGGCGGAAAGGTTGTGATGCTCCGGCGGAAACTGAGCGCCGGAGTCCACCAGACTCAGTAACAGCATTTGTTCGACCAGATGAACCATTCGGTCTACGGCCTGGATAAGGTCTCCATATTGTTCGGGGTTGTCACCGTAAACTTTCTCCAGATTCAGGCGCAGCGCGGCCAATGGGGTTCGCAGCTCATGTGCCGCATCAGCGGAGAAGCGGCGTTCACGTTCCAGAGCCTGATTCAGCCGTCTCAACAGGCCGTTGACTGCGTGCACCAATCCAGCTACTTCTTTCGGAGCCTGACGATCATCGAGGGGATGGATGTTCTCAGGCGCCATGTTCCGAACCGGTTTTTCGAGCTTTCTCAAAGGCTTGAAGCTCACCTGAATTGATGCCAGGACGGCTATGGCCAGTAGAGGCAACGCCAACAGAAAAGGCAGAACGTTGCCCAGCGCAATTTCCTGGCTCAGTTCATCCCGAACGTCCTCTCGCTGGGCGGTACGTATCCAGAATCCGGTCGATGTATCTCGCATGGTAAACGTTCGCCATTGATAGCCGGCGGCCTCCTGCCAGGCAAATCCTGGCTCAAGGCCCTGGGCATCGTTAGCCCGGAGCGTGTCCAGCACAGGTTGTTGATCAGGAGACCAGACTTCGAAAGCGATTTTGCGTTCGTATTTATGCCCGGCACCGTCGGGCAGAATTTCGTCCTCTTCTTCATCGCCCTGAAATAATGCGTCCGGCAATTCGAGAGTTTTCGACAGCGTAAAGGCTAACTGCTCGATAGACTGAGTGCTCGAGAGATGTTCCACCAGCCCCTGCACAATCCGGGTACTTTGTGCCAGCTCCGCATCGAACAGTTCGTCCAACTGGTGATTGCTGACATAGAACCCCCAGCCTGCCGCGATCAGAGTGATCATAAAAACAGTGCTGGTAATTAGCAGAATCAGCTTCCGTGTCAGGCTCATATTTCTTGGCCTTCCGAGGCTGCTTTGCTGTCCAGCATGTAGCCAACGCCGCGCACAGTGCGAATGGCCTGCTTACCCAGCCGCCGGCGCAGATGGTGAACGTGAACTTCCAGGGCGTTGCTCTCGGCACCCTGATCCCAGCCGTAAAGTTGTTCCTCCAAACGTCGTCTGGTTGCCACCTGATCAGGGTGCCGCATCAGATAGTGAAGGATCTGCAGTTCGCTACGGGGTAGCACGAACGTCTCTGTGCCTACCTGCAATTGCGCAGAGTCCGGATCAAGCACGAGTCGCCCCACCTTGAGTCCTGAGACTCGTGTGCCTGAGCGGCGGCGAGTAACCGCCCTTATCCGGGCTTTCAGTTCTGACATGGCAAAGGGCTTGGTCAGGTAATCGTCTGCCCCTGCATCCAGTCCCTGTAGTTTTTCGGTCAGTTCGCTCCGCGCAGTCAGGATGATGATGGGCAACTCTACGCCCTGCTCCCTCACCTGGCGGACAATGTCCAGGCCATCGACACGGGGTAACGTCAAGTCAAGAATGGCCAGGTCAAAGCTCTCGTTCAGTAAGGCGTTCAGAGCCTGTTGGCCATCATCGACCCAATCTACGGTATTCTGGTCGTCCCGGAGCATGCTCAACATGGTGTTGGCCAGGGGGTGGTCATCTTCGGTCAGAAGTATGCGCATTCTGTTACAGCCATCCGTTTGGTGTTCAACTCAAAGGTTGTTTGTGCTCTTCAGTGTAATTGAAAGCTGGCGGAGTGCGGCCGGAATCATTGCTCAACGCTGCACTCTTGGTTACCGGTTCCAGCAGAAACAGAATGTAACGCCGGTTTTGATCGACCGGATCGGCTATCTGCTCCAGTTGGTCGAGCAAGTCCCGCTGATCTTTATCCACCGCTACAGCGATGGGCAACGTTCGATTTCCATCAGCGAGTTCGCGCCTGAGGGCTTCCACCTCAATGCCATCAACTCTACCCGCGCTGTAAAACCGGGCAGAAAACGGAGGTTCGCCGGTATAAACAAGCCTCGCAGAGGGCTTGTCAGACAGATGACTGGCGGTCATCACCAGCTCCCGTTCCGTTCTCAGCAGCTCCGGATGAAGGCTCACCCAGCCGCTGGCAAGTGAGCCAAGCACGGGGATGAAAAGGGTGGCGGCCACTGAGGAACGCTTCAAGCGTCGGCCGATGTCTGGCATCAGTAGCCCGGAGCTGAGCGCGGCAACAAATGGCAGACCAGGCAGCACATAGGTCCAGAGTATGTTACCGGCCAGGGTAAAGAACACGGCCGGTGTCACCGCGGCCAGGAGTACCAGCGCGCTGACATGTTGTTCGCCAGTATGCCATTGCTGCAGCTGGAAGGCGCCGCACCAGTGGTTGCGAAGCACGCCAGCCACCGCGACAAGCCCCCAGGGCATGCTGGCAAGCACAAGATAGAGCCAGATCGTGCCCCGGGGGAAATCATGGGCACTGCCGTAAAGGTCACCCTGCCAGCCGCTGACGACAAAGCGCTTGATGTGCTCACCGACAATGAAGTAATCCAGGAAACCCGGTGTCTTCAGCTCTGCCAGGACATACCAGGGCGCTGACATCAACAGGGTCAGGGCCAGCCCGCGCACCCAGGGCAAACTGTGCCAGAGGGTCTGCCAACGGTTGAAGGTGAGCGCCCAGAGGAACACCGGCAGGCCAGCAAGCACCAGAACCAGTGGTCCCTTGGCCAGCAGGCCAGTAGCCAGGCCGATGAAGAACAGCCAGCCCCAGAGCGGCGGCCCCCCCTGCAGGCGAATGATCAGGCTCACCAGTGTCAGGCTGGTGCCAAGGGCCAGGAATGAATCCGTCATTACCGTGCCGGCAGACAGAAAGCCCAATGCCGTAGTGGCGTAGATTAACGCAGCCCAGAGCCCTTGAGTTTTGGCTCCGTGGCCGAGCGGGTCGGGGTGCAGGTAGCGACGCAGGTTGTAGACCAGCCAGACGATGCCGACATTGGCCAGCCAGGAGGGCAGTCGGCCGGCGAATTCGCTGACGCCGAACAGCTTGAACGACAGTGCCTGAGTCCAGAACGACAGGGGCGGCTTGCCCCAGAAAGGCACACCAATATCGAACCAGGGGGTTATCCAGTCGCCGGTTTCCGCCATGATCCGCGCCATCTCCGCGTAGCGGGGCTCGGTGGTGTCCGCGAACGGCAACAAGGCAGACAGGCCGAGCCTGGCAGCAAGCACCGAGACCAGCAGCCACAGCAAGGTGTTACTGATTCTGGTCATGGCCGGCCACTCGCAGCATGGGTTGTATGTAAGTCATGGTCTCCTGACTATCTTCCGCCACGATAAAGACCGGGCGTTGCTTGGTTTCCATATAGATGCGCCCGATGTATTCCCCCAACAAGCCGACACACAGAAGCTGGACGCCGGACAGGAAGGTGATCATGGCAATCAGGGAGGCATAGCCCGGTGTTGAAATGCCGAAGGCCAGCGCCCGGATTACCTCCCAGAGGCCAACGGTGCCGCCTGCCCCCGCGGCCAGTAAACCCAGCACAAGGGCCAGTCGCAGTGGTCGGGTCGAGAATGAGGTGATGCCCTCCATGGCCAGGTGTAAGAGTTTCAGGTAGTTCCACTTGGTGCTGCCTGCGATTCGGGGGTCGCGATCGAATTCCAGGGTTACGGTGGGCATACCGACCCAGGCAAACATGCCCTTGAGGTAACGGTTGCGTTCCGGAAGCCGGTTCAGGGCCTCGACCGTGCGCCGGCTCATCAGCCGGAAGTCGCCGGTATCGACCGGAATCGGAGAATCGCTGATCCGATTGATCAGACGATAGAAAAGGCTGGCCGTGATGCGTTTAAGCCAGCTTTCGCCGGCCCGGGATCGGCGTTTCATCAGCACGACATCGGCCCCTTTGCGCCATTCGGCAAGCATGTCGGGAATCAGTTCGGGGGGATCCTGAAGGTCTGCATCCATAAGCACCACGGCCTCGCCGCGGGCGTGCTCCAGGCCGGCCGAGACTGCCGCCTCCTTGCCGAAGTTTCGGGACAACTGCAAGACACGCATTTCTGGCTGCCGTTGCCTGGCGGCCATCAGAATGGCGACCGAATCATCCCGACTGCCGTCGTCGACAAACAGCAGCTCAAAGCTGCCGTCGAGCTTTTGCCCGGTTGTCCAGAGTCGAGCCAGCAGGGCCGGGAGCACTTCAGCCTCGTTGTGGACCGGAATAACTATGCTCAGCATAGGTTCAGGGGAGCTTGAGCGTTGTTTTTTCATGGAAAACAAACCTCTTGGCAAAGAAGTAATTGGCAACCGTGACGAGTGCCGTGGCCAGGAACTGTGCTGACAGGACTTTGAGGCCAGCCAGGCTGAGAACGGAGAAGCTGAAAAGGTTCAGGGTCCAGCCCAGACTGGCTGCCGCCAGGTATCGCGGCATCGCGACTCGGTGCGGCAGGTTCGAGGCAAACGCGTACTGATGCTGGGCCACGTAGTTGAAAACCAGTCCGGCCGTGGCTCCGGTTGCTGTTGCTAGCCTGGGGTCAAGCCCGGCCTGAACCAGCAGGCCCATCATCAGCCAATGCAACAGCGTGGCCAGTCCGCCGGCTGCAAGGAAACGGGCAAGTCGGCGTTGAAAAAAATGGCGAGCTTTGGGCATAGGTGTTTGCGTCTGTGTCGATTGTTTTCGGGATAGCCCCGAGGTTGGCCGCAATCTACCCCTCCTTTCTTAAGTGAGCCTTAACCGTGCAGGCACAGAAACCTTAAGGCGCTCTTAAGGTTTCTGTGGTGCCGTCTTAAGACTGGTTTAAGCCAGCCTTTCTAATCTGTCAGCCATGACCCTGCGTCCGTCTGGGCCAGGAAAAGCAAGCAGAGAGAAGGCAGCCATGACTGATCCGTTAACAATGTCGACCTGTTGTCCTCCGGATTCCGGGGAGTTGGTTCCGGCCGTCCGTTGTGCTGGCCGGTGGTTTTGCGAAATCCAGTCCAACACGCCATTGGCCCACACGGTGTCGGATTTCATTCGGCGCCGCTTCCTCCACGCGTACGGGGCCGAGCCTTCCCTGCGTATTCCACGGCTTCTGGCCCTGACAACCGCTCAGGGAACGCTGCTGGCCGCCGTTGGCGTGCGCAATGCGGAACAGGAACGGCTTTTTCTGGAGGATTACCTGTCGGTGCCGGTGCAAACACTGATGCCGGAACCGGGAACAAGGCGCAGCGGTATTGCCGAAATTGCCCACCTGGCCGGGGTGGAAGCCGGGGTCAGCCGCTATCTGTTCGCCTCGCTCTCAGTGTGGTTGGATGCTGCCGGCTATGACTGGGTGGTGTGTACCGGTACCGACCAGTTGCGCAACAGTTTCCATCGGCTCGGCATCGCCACGCAGGTGCTGGCGGATGCCGACCCTTCAAAATTGCCGGATGGCGGCGCTGGTTGGGGTCGCTATTACGACCATCATCCGGTGGTGATGACCATCAAGGTCGCTGATGGTATGGCGGCCTTGCGCGCCGCCGGCTTGCTGAAGCTGGTGCAGCCGGTTGTTGCGGTCGAGGATAAACCGCAGGCGGACCTGGGAGGTGCCTATGGCCGCCTTGCCTGATCTCCTGTCTCAGCGGGTCCGGCAACATCCGGAGCGCATTGCACTGCAGGGGCCCGCCAGTTTCAGTTATCAGCAGCTATGGCGGGCGGCGCAGTTGGTGGCCGAGCAGTTGCGGAGCCTGGGCGTGAAACGCATAGGCCTGTGTGGCGACAACACCCCGGCCTGGGTGGTTGCGGACCTGGCTTGTCTGATGGCGGACGTGGTGTGTGTACCGGTGCCGGTGTTTTTTTCCAGAAGCCAGACCGAGCACCTGATTCAGCGGGCCGGGCTGGATGCCCTGGTATTCAGTGGCGAAGCAGAACAGGCGGAGATGATCGGTCATGGCGTCTGGCTGAGACATTTGCCGGTGTCCCCTGCTGCCTCCTGGATGCCGGAACACACCGGCAAGATTACCTTCACCTCCGGCAGTACTGGTACCCCCAAGGGCGTGTGCCTGTCGGCGCAGCAGCTGGCGGCGACCGCCGGTGCGCTGCAGCAGCGGCTGGAAGGTGTGGAGCTGGAGCAACACCTGTGCATTCTGCCGCTGGCAACCCTGCTGGAGAACATTGCCGGGGTTTACCTGCCCCTGCTGATGGGCGCCACGGTGACGGTTGCCCCGTTGCAGACCCTGGGCATGACCGGCAGCAGTGGCCTCGATCTCGGCCAGCTGGTGGCCGGCCTGAATCGGCATCAACCCCATTCCGTGATTCTGGTGCCTGAGCTGGCGATGGCGCTGGTCAATGCCGGCGAGCAGGGATTGCTGACAACGGATTCGTTTCGCTTCCTGGCGGTCGGCGGCGGCCGGGTATCGCCGGACCTGTTGGCCCGTGGACGGTCGATTGGGTTGCCTCTGTACGAGGGCTACGGCCTGTCCGAATGTGGCTCGGTGGTGGCGCTGAACGTGCCCGGAGCGGAACGTGAAGGCTCGGTGGGCCTCCCCCTGGGGCATGTTCAGGTAAAGGTGGATAACGAGCACCGGATTCTGGTCCGGGGCAATACCCATCTGGGATATCTCGGTGATGAGCCGCAAGCCGATGACTGGCTCGACACCGGCGATCTGGGCGACCAGGACACAGAGGGCTTTCTGACCGTCAACGGTCGGGCCAAGAACCTGTTGATTACCAGCTTTGGTCGGAACATCAGCCCGGAATGGCTGGAAAGTGAACTGGTCCAGGCATTGGGGGCTGCTCAGGCCGTGGTATTTGGCGATGGTGAGCCGCAACCCGGTGCGTTGGTGGTGATCACCGATAACCGAAGCCCTGACGATATACGTGCGGCCCTGACGTTGCTGAATGCCGGATTGCCGGATTATGCCCGCTTGCAGGCCGTGTACCTGCGCCGGCAACGGCTGACCCAGGCCGAGGGCCACATCACGGCCAACGGTCGCCCGGTGCGGCACCAGATTCAGGCGGACCTGCCCAGGCTCATGGCCGAATCCTTTCCCTTATTCATGAATCTCTCAGTGCCTGCGGGCACTTCTATCCAACAGACAACGCCAGGAGACTCCAACATGGCATTTTTTGACCGACTGCAATCCGAAACTGAACAGGCCCGGGCCCATGTCACCGGTGCCCCGGTGATTCAGGCTATCCGCGAGGGTCGCTTTGATCTTGAGGGTTACACCTGGTTCCTGATCCAGGCCTATCACCACGTGAAGCATACGGTGCCACTGATGATGGCCTGTGGTGGCCGGCTGCCCGAACGGCTGGAATTCGTGCGCAAGGCACTGGTGGAATACATTGAGGAAGAATACGGCCACCACGAGTGGATTCTCAACGACCTTGAAGCCTGCGGCGAAGACAAGGAAGCCATTCGTCATGGCCAGCCCGATACCTCCATCGAGTTGATGGTGGCCTACCTGTATGACCGCATCCAGCGGGGTAACCCGGCGGCGTTTTTTGGCATGGTTCAGGTGCTGGAGGGCACCTCCATTGAGCTGGCAACGCCCCTGGGTGAAGCCATCCAGAAACAGCTAGGCCTGCCCAATCAGGCGTTCAGTTATCTGTACTCTCACGGCGCCCTGGATCAGGACCACTTCGAGTTCTTCCGCAACCTGATGAACGACATCACCGATCCGGAGGACCAGCAGGCCATCATTGAGGCCGCGCGCATGGTGTATCGCCTGTACGGCGATATGCTGCACAGCATTCCGCTGCGGGCCCATGGCAAGGAGCAACGTCATGAGGCTGCATGACCGTACCTTCCTGCTGCTGGGTGGCACCGGTGGCATTGGCCAGGCCCTGATCGGGCCGCTGGTGGAATGCGGAGCCCGGGTGATCGTTGCGACCCGACATCCGGAGCGGCTGGAAAAGCGCGCCGGCGTTTCTCCGGTACACCTGGAGCTGGCCAGCCCGGAGCTGGATCAACAGCTTCAACAGTTGAGTGAGGTGTATCCCGATATTGATGGTGTGATTCATTGCGCCGGCCAGAACCGGTTTGCGGCGCTGGATGCCATGGCCGTCGGCGACCTGGATGCACAGCTTATGGTCAATCTGCGTTCCGCCATGCTGGTGGCCCGGCATTTTGTGCCTCGTTTCCGTAAAGCCGGCGTGGGCGCCCTGGTGTTGGTGGGGTCCACCTTCGGCAGCATCGGGTTTCCCGGCTACACCGCCTATTGCGCCAGCAAGTTCGGCCTGCGCGGCTTCAGCGAAGCCCTGCGCCGGGAGCTGGCGGACACCCCGGTGCAGGTGGTGTACGTAGCGCCCAGAGCCACGGCCACGGCCATGAACCCGGCGCCGGTGAACGAGCTGAACCGTGCCCTGGGCAATGCCATGGACGCACCGGACGCTGTCGCAGCCCAGATTCTTCAGGCGATGAAAAAAGATGAACGTCGGCGGTTTCTCGGCTGGCCGGAAAAACTGTTTGTGGTGATCAACGGCATCCTGCCGAAGCTTGTGGATAAAGCGATGTTAAAACAGCTGCCGGTGATCCGGCGCTTTCTGGATTCAGGAGTGGTGTCATGAAGTGGATCGTAATGATGTTGGCGGGGGTCATGGCCATGCCCCTGTGGGCTCAGGACATGCAGGCGGAACTGGCCCAAATCCAGCAACGCTGGGCTCAGATCCAGTATCAGTTGCCCGAAGATGATAAGGAAAAGGCATTTGAGGCACTGGCCAAAGAGGCCGAGACCTTTGTCGCTGATTATCCGGGCCGTGCCGAACCGCTGATCTGGCAGGGTATTGTGCTCAGCACCTACGCAGGTGCCAAAGGCGGCCTGGGTGCGCTGGGGCTGGTGAAAGAGGCCCGGGCCTCCCTGGAAGCGGCCCTGAAGATCGCTCCGGAGGCGCTGGATGGCTCAGCCTATACCTCGCTGGGTAGCCTGTATTATCAGGTGCCGGGCTGGCCGCTGGGGTTCGGGGATGATGAGATGGCCCGGAAGTACCTGCAGAAATCGCTGGCAATCAACCCGGACGGTATTGATGCCAATTACTTCTTTGGAGATTTTCTGGCGGAGCAGAACGAGTCGCAACGGGCCCGGGTCTATCTTGAAAAAGTGTTGGCAGCCCCGTCGAGACCTGGTCGTGAAGTGGCGGATGCCGGCCGTAAGGCAGAAGCAAAGGCCCGCCTGGACAGTCTTTGAAGAGCATTCGCCGCGACTGTCGGGCTGGACTACACTAAAAGAACCTAGTGTAGACAATAGCAGGGAGACCGGCCATTTATGGCGAGCCAGCCCGACGATGAGCAGCCAGAGGGCCTGTCGGCCCGGTTTTTTCAGAAGCTGGCATCCGGCGTGCCGGGCGTGCTGTTTACCTATTGGCTCAGTGCCGATCATCAGTCACACCGCTATCCCTACGTCAGCGACCAGGTAAAAGAACTGTTCGGCGTCGAGCCGCAAAAGCTCCGGGAAAATGCCGATGCGGTTTTCCGGGTCATTCATCCTGACGATGCGGCCGGAGTAGGTGAGAGCATCCTGCACTCGGTGCGAACGCTGCAACCCTGGTGTTACCGCGCCCGGCTGAGGATGAAGAATGGCGAGTACCAATGGTACGAAGCCCATTCCGTGCCGGAGCGGCAATCGGACGGCAGCACCCTCTGGTATGGCCAGTTCCACAACATTCAGCACTACAAGGAGCTGGAGCAGCATCTTCGGGATAGTGAAGCGGAATTCTCGTTCCAGGCGGGTTTCCAGAAGCTGATTGCCCGGCTTTCCAGTGAGTTCATTCATCTCGGATTTGGCTCCATCGACGACTGCATTGATGAGTTGCTCAGATCCATCGGCGCCTTCTTCAGCGTTGATCGCGCCTACGTCTATGCCTTTTCGCCGGACTTTGCCACCATGACCAATACCCACGAATGGTGTGCCCCGGGTGTGCCATCGTTGATGGCGGATCAGCAGGCGGTGCCGATTGACGATTTCCGCTGGTGGCAGCAACAGATTCGCCTGATGGAGGCCCAGAGCAAGGTGGTGTTCATTGAGGATACTGCGGATTTGCCGCCTGAGGCCGCAAATGAGCGGGCATTGCTGGAGCAGCAGGGAGTCAGTTCCATGTTCTGCGTCCCTGTCCGGATCCGCGGCCAGGTGATGGGCTTCTTTGGTGTGGATTCGTTATCCCGGCGGAGTTGGCGGCGGGATATGGCGGATCTGTTGATTATTGTCTCTGGTCTGCTGTCCGGTGCGTTGGAACGCAACCGGCTGGAAGAGGACCTGCTTAACCAGTCGATTCGTGATCCCCTGACTGGACTGCATAACCGTCGTTACCTGATGCCCCGGCTGGACGAGATCCTTGCTGCCAGCAATCGCCATGGTGACCGTTTCTGCCTGGCCATGTTCGATATTGATCACTTCAAACGGATAAACGACAGCCTGGGCCACCTGGCAGGCGATCAGGTACTGATGCGATTTACCGACCTCCTGCTCGCCCACACCAGAACCACCGATGTAGTGTCCCGCTTCGGGGGTGAGGAATTTCTGGTGGTCTTTACCGGAGTAACCGAGAGGGATGTGCAAGCCCTGGTGATGCGAATCATGGAAGCAGTAAGGGAGGAGGAATGGTTGGTCGACGGCAAGGCATTGAGCATTACGGTCAGCGCCGGGGCGGTGTGCGTGTCGGAGCTGACAGACGAGCCGGCCACCCCGGAGGCAATGATTGCCAGGGCAGATGATAGGCTGTACCAGGCCAAAGATGGGGGCCGGGATTGCCTGGTTGATGCATCGGGATTATCGCGCATATAAGAAAACAGCATTTCACCTTATATATCGTTTCAGTATATCCTTAGATCAAATTAAAGAACTGGCGACTTCAAAGGTGAACACCATGACTCAGCCCATCGTTCAGCATTTTTTCGACGAACCCACTAACACCTTCAGTTATGTCGTGCGCGATCCCGGCAGCCGGGCTTGTGCGATTCTGGATTCGGTGCTGGATTTCGATTATGCCGCTGGCCGCACCGATGTGCGCTCGGCCGACGAGATTATTCAGTACATCCAGGCGAACGATCTGACCGTGGAATGGATTCTGGAAACTCACGTACATGCGGATCACCTGTCAGCAGCTCCCTACCTGCATGACAAGCTCGGAGGCAAAACCGGTATCGGGGCAAAAATCATTCAGGTACAGGAAATTTTCGGCAAGGCCTTTAACGCCGGTACCGAGTTTGCCCGCGATGGCAGTCAGTTTGACCGGCTCTTTGAGGAAGGCGACACCTTTGCGATCGGCAGCCTCGAAGGCAGTGTGCTACATACGCCCGGCCATACACCGGCCTGCCTCACCTATGTGATTGGCGACGCCGCATTTGTGGGCGATACCCTGTTTATGCCGGATTACGGCACGGCCCGCTGTGATTTCCCGGGCGGAGATGCCCGGGTTCTGTATCAGTCCATCCAGAAAGTTCTGGCGTTGCCGCCGGAGACTCGCATCTTCCTGTGCCATGATTACAAGGCTCCTGACCGTGATGAATACCAGCACATGACCACCGTGGCCGAGCAGCGCCGGGCCAATGTGCACGTGCACGATGGTGTGTCGGAAGAGCAGTTCGTGAAGATGCGCACCGAGCGGGACGCAACGCTGGATATGCCGAGACTTATCCTGCCGTCGGTGCAGGTGAATATGCGGGCGGGCCATATGCCGCCTGCAGAAGACAACGGCCAGGTGTACCTGAAGGTACCGGTCAACCTGTTCTGAGCCGCGCATGAATCTGAAACGCTATCTGCCCATTCTGCAATGGGCGCCATCCTACGGTCGTGACCAGGCCACCAGTGATCTGGTGGCTGCCGTCATTGTCACCGTTATGCTGATTCCGCAGTCCCTGGCCTACGCTCTGCTGGCAGGCCTCCCGGCGCAGGTCGGGTTGTACGCCAGCATCCTGCCACTGGTGATCTATGCGGTGTTCGGAACCAGTCGCACCCTCTCTGTTGGCCCGGTGGCGGTGGCCTCGCTGATGACGGCGGCTGCTCTGGCGCCACTGGCCGAGGCGGGCACTGCTGAGTATCTGGCTGGAGCTATCTTGCTGGCGGTGATGTCTGGCCTGATGCTGACCTTGATGGGGGTTCTGCGGCTGGGATTCCTGGCTAACTTCCTGAGCCATCCGGTGATATCCGGGTTTATTACCGCCTCGGGCATTGTCATTGCCGCCAGCCAGCTCAAGCACTTGTTCGGTATCCAGGCCAATGGCCACAACTTGCTGGATATTGGTCACTCGTTACTGGTTTCCCTGGGCAATACCAACGTGCCCACGCTGTTGATCGGGGGCGGGGCCTTGATGTTCCTGTTGTGGTCGCGCCGGTACCTGAAACCGGTACTGCATCGATTTGGCCTGGCGCCCCGGGCGGCCGATATCCTGACCAAGACCGCGCCCATTCTGGCGGTGCTCGTCACCGCTCTGGTTGCCTGGGTATTGCGGCTTGATGAGCAGGGAGTGCGACTGGTCGGTGAGGTACCGTCAGGATTGCCTGCCTTCACCATGCCCAGTCTGGATATTGGCCTGTGGTCCCAACTGGCGGTCAGCGCCTTGCTGATCAGTGTGGTGGGTTTCGTGGAATCGGTTTCCGTGGGTCAGACCCTGGCGGCCAAACGGCGCCAGCGCATTGACCCGGACCAGGAGCTGATTGGTCTGGGTACCGCCAATCTGGGGTCCGGCCTGTCGGGCGGTATGCCGGTTACCGGTGGCTTTTCCCGTTCGGTGGTGAACTTCGATGCCGGCGCAGAAACACCGGCCGCCGGTGCCTACACGGCGGTGGGCATTGCCCTGGCGACTCTGTTCCTCACGCCGGCGATAGCCTGGCTGCCCCAGGCGACGCTGGCGGCGACCATTATTGTGGCGGTGATCACCCTGATTGATCTGCCTGCCCTGGGCCGCACCTTCCGCTATTCCCGTACCGATTTCGGGGCCATGCTGGCGACCATCCTGCTCACGCTCGCTCACAGTGTCGAGGCCGGTATCATTGCCGGGGTGGCGTTATCGATCGGTCTGTTCCTGTACCGCACCAGTCGCCCCCACAGTGCCGTGGTGGGTCGGGTGCCAGGCACCGAGCATTTCCGCAACGTGCTGCGCCATGAGGTGGAACTCTGTCCCAAAGTTACCTTCCTGCGGGTGGATGAAAGCCTGTATTTCGCCAATGCCCGTTTCCTTGAAGAAACCGTGATGGATCTGGTTACCCGGGAGCCGGAGCTGACCGATCTGGTGCTGGTGTGTCCGGCGGTGAACCTTATTGACGCCTCAGCCCTGGAAAGCCTGGAAGCGATTAACGAACGGCTGCGCGACGCCGGGGTGCGTCTGCATTTCTCGGAAATCAAGGGCCCGGTCATGGACCGGCTCAAAGGCACGGAGTTGCTGGAACACCTGGGCGGACGCATTTTCCTGAGCACTTATGAAGCCTGGCAAGCGCTCACGGACCGGGCGGCGTTGGCGGCTTGACCTGAACGGTGTGATCCCATTGACGGTGTATGGGGTATGTGTAGACACTGCCCCCTATTTCCAATCGCACCCGCACCGGTAAAACGCCATGGGAATGACCGACAACCTGCTCTCCACCAGTCAATGGCTGATCACCGCCGTGTTGTTTGCGGTGATCCTGTTGAAAGCGGTGCGTTCTGTCGACTGGTCCGCCTTGCGCAAGGATAACGCCCTGCAGCATTCGTTTTTTGGTGCTGCGGTGATTCTGGGTTTTGTCTGGCAGTTACGGGCAGGTATTTCACCAGGATTGGCGATTCACATCTTTGGCATCACGGTGATTACCCTGATGCTGGGTTGGGCTCTGGCCGTGCTGGCGGGCCTGCTGGCCCTGGTGATCACCGTCATCACCGGGCGCGAGCCGCTACTGATGTTTGCCGCTAACGGCCTGATTACGGTGATGGTGCCAGCCCTGGTCAGCCATGGCATCATGTTGTGGGAACGGCGGCGCAATTTCCGTAACTTCTTCGCTTACATCTTCTTCTGTGGTTTTTTTGGAGCCGGTCTGTCGGTTGCCGCGGCGGGCATGGTGATGTGCCTGATGCTATGGAGCAGCGGTACCTACAGTTTTGATGAACTGGTGCATGAGTATCTGAGGTATCTGCCGCTGTTCATGATTCCGGAGGGTTTCATCAACGGCACCTTTGTCACTGGCCTGATGGTATTCCATCCGGACCGGCTCAGTACGCTGGATCAGAGCCGCTACCGGTAAGCGTGCTGTTCAGATGCCCTCGCCCTGTTCGGAAGCCGCCTGCAGTTGCTGGATTTCCTTTCTGGATTCGACCTGACGGCGCCAGTTTTGCAGCCACTCCAGTACCTCTCCGGATGGCATCGGGCGGGCGATGCCGTAGCCCTGAACCAGATTGCAGCCCATGTCCCGCAATGCGGCGGCATGATCCATGGTCTCCACGCCTTCCGCCAGCACAGGATGGTCAAAGCGCTGAGCCAGGAAGATCACGCTTTCAACGATAGCGCGGTCATTGGCGTCGGTGAGCATGTTGCGGACAAAGCTCTGATCAATCTTGATGACATCCACCGGCAGGGTGCGCAGGTAGGTTAGCGATGAAAACCCGGTGCCAAAGTCATCCAGTGCCACCTGCAGGCCCAGAGACTGGCAGCGCGCCAGCACATTGCTGGCGCGCTTGGTGTCCTCCAGCGCCGTGGATTCCAGCACTTCCAGAGTGATTTGCCCGGGGCTCACTTCCGGATGGCTTTGCAGATAGCCTTCCAGGTAGTCCGCAAACTTCCGGTCCATCAGGTGGGGCGCGCTGATATTGATGCTGACTCCCAGAGCTTCGCCGGCTTCCCGCCATCGGTTCATCTGGTGAATCGCTTCTTTCAGCACCCATTGGCCCAGGGGGATCTCCAGGTGACTGTTGGCCACCGCCGGCAGAAAGGCATCGGGGGTAATCAGTCCTTTTTCGGGGTGGTTCCAGCGAATCAGGGCCTCAAAGGCAATCACCTGACAGTCGGCCATGCGCAGTTGTGGCTGGAAGTAGAGTTCGAATTCCTCGTTCTCCAGGGCTCGGGAAATCTCCATCAGCAGGTTCCGACGTTCCTTGCGGAAGGCATATTGGCCTGGATCAAAAATATAAAACTGGTTGCGGCCTTTCTCTTTGGCAGCATACATGGCCTGGTCGGCATGGCGGATCAGGCCTTCGGCGTCGGTATCATCCTCCGGGTACAGGGTGACGCCGAGGCTGGCGGTCAGATTTACCGCTTTACCCGCCATGTCGAAAGGCTCACTGACCGAGCTCAGGATACGCTGATACAGCGGCTCGGAATGATCGCTCTGAATCAGCAGAACAAATTCATCGCCGCCGATTCGGGCGACGGTATCTCCGCTGCGGAGACTTCGGGTGAGCCGTTCCGCCACCATGCGGAGGGCCTCGTCGCCGAAATCGTGGCCGAGTTCATCGTTGATACCCTTGAATCCGTCCAGGTCAAGATAGCAGATGGCGAGTGAGCGTTTCTGCCGGTCCGCGTGCGCCCTGGCGGATCGCAACCGCTCTTCCAGAAGCTGGCGGTTGGGCAGGCCGGTGAGGTCGTCGTAATTCGCGGCCCGGTCGAGCTCTTTGGCGTGATTCTTCAGGGCAGTGATATCGGAGAACGCCGCCACATAATAATGTTTGCCGGGTTCTTCCAGGTGCACCCGGCTGATGGATAGCAGTTCCACATATTCCTCACCGTTTTTTCGGCGATTCCACACCTCTCCGCGCCAGTGATCGGTTTTTTCGATGGACTGCCACATGGAACGGTAGTATTCCCGGGAATGGCGGCCAGAGCTTAGAATGGAAGGGTTGAGGCCGAGTACTTCCTGACGGCTGTATCCGGTAATCCGGGAAAACGCTGGGTTTACATCGATAATGTGGTTGAGGTGATCGGTGATGACAATCGCCTCGTGGCTGCGATCAAAGACGCTGGCAGCGATGCGCAGGCCGCGTTCGCTGTTTTTCCGGTCGGAGATGTTGGTCTGGATTACCACAAAGCCGGGTTCAATGCCGTCCTCTCCATCGACGGGTGTGCAGTAGGTGTGTACCCAGTAAGGTTCGCCGTTGGCGGTGTAGTGCAGGATGTCTTCTTCAAACGCCTCGCCCCGGAACAGGTGGCGATGTATCCGGCTGACGGTCTCCAGATCCGTATCCGGGCCAGCCAGAACCTGATTCGGCAGTTTCCCGCGCACCGAATTCAACGAGTAGCCAGTGTGCTTCTCAAACGCCTGATTGACCCACTCGATGCAGCCACCGGCGTCCAGAATCAGTGCCATGTTGCGGGTGGCGGTGGCCACCAGCGCCAGTCGTTTCGGGTCGATATCCGTGGCAGGCTGAGGGGTATCCGGGGTGTTGGGCATAGATCAGGTGTTCCGGTTATCGGTGGCTTTCGGCTTCCTCCTCTCCATGTGAGAACTGTTTGCGAGTATAGCAATGATTGGCTACCCGCAACCTCCGTATTTGCCGTGTGCCTGTTATCCGTTTCTTGCAAAGGGAGGTTGCCGGGGATGCTACCGCATCCGGGATTGGAAGGCATTCGACCTTGGTTTCAGGAAGTTGACGATCGTCAATTCGAAGTGAGATTTTTACCGTTTCAGGACAGCTAGGAGATTCACTGTCGCCAGCGGGAATGCTTCTGGAGTTTTCGTTGCAGAGTTCGGCGGTGCATGTTCAGAGCCCTGGCCGTTGCGGATATATTGCCCTCGTGTTCATTCAGCACCCGCTGGATATGTTCCCACTCCATTTCCTCCACCGAGGGCGGTTCCTGGCGCAGTGCGGGGCCGCCCTCAAGGGGTTCAAAGCCCTGTATCAGCTGGCTGACGGTGACCGGTTTGCACAGATAGTTTGCGGCGCCACGGCGCATGGCCTCCACCGCCGTGGCGATACTGCCGTAGCCGGTCAGTACCAGTACCTCCAGATTGTCATCGTGTTGCAGCAGCTCTGGCAGTAATTGCAGGCCGCTCTCACCCGCCAGATTCAGGTCCAGCACGCAGCGGTTAAAGTGCTTCTCGCCAAGGGCCCGGAGCGCATCCGCCCGGTTACTGGCCGTCGCGCTCTCCACGCCCTGTCGTGCAAGAGAGCGACTTAGTACCTGCAGAAAGCTCTCATCGTCATCAATCAGCAACCAGCATTCGCGGTCTGTCATGTTCAGATAACTCCCGTGGAAGGTGCGCCAGACATCGGAAGGTCGATCACCATGGTGGTGCCCTGGTCGCTCACCCGGGCACGAAGGTGGCCGCCCAGTCGCTGTATGGTGGCGTTGGACAGAAACAGCCCCACCCCCAGGCCGTTGCGGGAATCCACCACGTCTTCGCCCGGCGCACCGGCAAAGGCACTTTCCAGACCATCGCCGTGGTCTTCGACGATGAACTCTACTCGTGCATTGTCGGCCCTCTGGCAACTGACCGCGACCCATTGCGGGCTGGCGGTGAGGGCGTTGGCGAGCAGGTTCAGTACCGCCTGATCGAGGGTGGCATCTACCGCAACCATGGCCTCGGGACAATCGTCCGCCCAGCGTATCGGCCCGGCGGGCCAGAGCAAGGTTGCAGACTCCCGAAGCCGTTTGAGCCAGGCGGACACCGGCAGGTTTTCCAGTTTTGCGTTGCGGGCTTCGACGGCCGCCTGGGTCAGCTGCTGGAGATGGCCACTGCACAGTGCCAGCTGCTGTTGCATCATGCTCAGATCATCCTCCAGATGCTTGTCGCCCTGATCAGAGGTGGCACAGCGAATTTCATCCAGCAATAACGTCATGGTGTTCAGGGGCGTTCCGAGACGATGGGCGACGGCCGCTGCTGACAGGCCCAGAGAAATAATCTGTTCGTCGCGAAGCCGGTTTTCCCGGAACTGTCCAAGCTGGGATTGCTGTGCTCTGAGTTGGCGGGCCAGGGTGCCCACTACCAGGAGCAGAATGGCGGCAGTCAGGGCAAAGGTCACCCACATACCCACCAGATGTAGCTGGGCCAGGTCGCCGCCGTGATGCTGATGTTCAATGGCGGGCGTATGCCAGAGCACCAGGGCGGTATACACCAGAACACCGGATACTGTCAGGACGATACTGTGGCGCCCAGGCACCAGGATGATGGCGACCGCGATCGGCAGCAGCAGGAGCGAGACCAGAGGGTTGGTGTAGCCTCCGGTAAGGTAAAGCCAGAACCCGATCAGTACCAGATCGGCTGCCAGGGTAAGGCTGACAAAAACCGCCGAGGCGGGCGGGCGCCGGCTGAACCATAACCATCCGAGCGTGGCCAGTACACCGTATAGCAGGCACAGCAGCAGCGCCTCGGCCCGATGAGCAAGGGTGATGGTGGTTTCGGCAACCGCAACGGCCACCAGCAAGGTGACAATGATGGCCAGCCGCATGCCCAGAAGGTAACGGGCGGCCTGGCGAAAACCGGTCTGTGAGTGTGTCAGCCATTCCATGGGGGCATTCTACCAGCGTGTAGCCGATGTCGGCGCGAAAAACCTCTGGCTATTGCTTCGGGTCAACCGGCCGGTAGCACACCAGTTCCTGCCGAACCACATCACCGGTCAGTTGCAGGGGTGTCTGGTCGGTGACATATACCCGGACGGCGCGCTCAATGTCACTGGCGTTGTCAGGCTGGGAGATTTCGCCAGGCAGAAGGTCAGGTCGGTAGCGGCACTGGTCTGATTCAGGAAACAGCGCCACATAGGCAATACCGGTTTCCACCAGATCCTGAAAGAAATGAGAGCCATAGGACAGATCCGGCACCATGTCGCCGGCGTTTTCGGATATCTCCACCAAAGCACTGACCCCGGCGATATCGGCAAACCTGACCGGTACGCCCAGTTCCGGGCTGCTGGTGCCCCAGCGGCCGGGGCCGATCAGCAGGGTGCTTTTGCTGGATTCCCGCACGATCTCGCCGACACGGCGGGCGACTTCGTAACGCTGGTTGGTATTCAGACTGGCGTAAACAGCTGCATCTACACGGATGACCCGCTCGATCGCCAGATTGATGTTGCCGCCCATGAAATGGCCCTGGGTGCGGAAAATCTCCCGCTCTGCTGGCAGGTGTTCCGGCAGTGTGACTGGGCCGGTTTCGCCAATGGTGGCCAGTGGCCGGCACTGCACCAGGTTGAAGGCCGGTTCGCCGTGCTCATCCAGGTGCAGGGTGAACTCGACATCCACGGGATGCTGATAGCCGGCCTCCAGGGTCGATAACAAGGACGACAGCCGCTGAATAAACGAGCTGGCCTGAACCAGCGGCCGGAAGGTGAGCCGCCACACAGGCCCTGGCAGGCCAATCTGTTCCGCCCGAGCACTGGCGGCCCGGTCGATCTCGCCCATGTGCGCCATGGGCAGGTCGCTAACGGTTTCCAGTAACTGGCTCAGGGGCCGGGTTTCCAGATGGCCTTCCTGCAGGTCGAGCAGGTCCACCAGATGTTGGGAGAACCGGTAATGTTCGTCCGGATTGCGAAAAGGTTGCCGGCCGGGATGATCCAGCGCCATCACGCAGGCGTGGTCGCCTTCAATCCGGTCCACGGCCCGGGTGCCAAGCCCCATAACCAGGCGGACCATGCCCGCTTTCGGGTCCATGGTGCTGTCCCAGGCAAAGGTGTTTCTGGACACGCCAACGCCGGCGGCATCGGGCAGGTAATAGCGGCCATGGAAACGGCCATTTACCCGCTGGATTAACAGGGCCATGGGTTCCTCGCGCTGATCCAGGCCTCGTTGTTTACGGTACACCAGAGCGTCGTCGCTCATGGACGAGGCGTAGACCTGTCGGATGGCATCTTCCAGTTCCGCCAGTCGCTGTTCCGGTGCCCCCTGGTTGATCAGGAAGACGCTGTCGTATTTGCCGGCAAAGGCGTTGCCGAAACCATCCTCCTGCAGGCTGGATGAGCGCACCAGGATGGGATACTGGCCATAATGGTCAAGCAGGCGTTCCAGCTCCGAACGGACTTCCGCCGGGAATTGCCCGGTCAGGATGGCCTTGCGCAGGGCGGGTGCTTCACTGAGATAACCTTCTGGTGAGCGTTGTCGCATGATGGCCGGCCAGAGGCCGTTATGGACCAGAAAAGCATAGTAGGCGTCGGTGCCCAGGTAGCTGGAATCGTGGGGTTCCAGATTCGGCTGCCAGAGTTCCGGGGCATCTTTCAACAGAATGTTCCTGGCAATCAGCATACCTGTGGCCTTGCCACCAATATAACCGCTGCCAACCAGACGGCTGCGGATGGTGAGCAGATCTTCCAGAGTCAGGTAGCGCCGGGCCAGTTCGAGAATCTTGGGGTCGCGGCTGATCATCACCTGCAGAACCTGCTCCTGCAGATCAGGCATGCAGGCCTGATCCTGTTCAAAAACGGCCCGGCTGGCTTCCTGGAACAGTCTGTCCCAGTAATCCAGCAGTGGCTGGCGATGCAGGTGCCCGGATTCCAGCGAGGCCTGTAAGCGGGTGGCATCGCTGCTGTCGGTAATTGGCCGAAACTGGCCAGCCTGTTCCCGATGAGGCAGGAACATGGTCGGCGACTGGCGGCGCCAGGCCTTGATGGGATGAATCTGCACATCCTCGCCGTGGCGGTGCACATCGATCATCACCTGGGTGGTCTGGCGAATCCGGTCCAGGGTCATCCGGGAGTGTCGGTCCGGGTGCAGGGCGAACCAGGCGACAGTATCCAGCTCGAACAGGAAGGGACACACCACCCGGAAAAAATTTCCCACCATGGCATCGGTGGCCCAGGCGTTCAGTAGCTCACTCAGGCTGTCGCACACGTAGAAGGCGCCGCGGCCATGCTGTTCTATCAGGTGCCAGACTCGGCTGGTAAAACTTTCGAAGCCGCCGAGGGCATCAATGGTGATGGTGCGCACCGCTGGGTGCCGGTTAATGATCGGGGGATGCTCGCCGAAGCGGAGGTAGATAATCTGTCGGCCGGCGTCGGCGGCGGCGTCCAGAAAGGGAAGAACGAATCGGCGGTAGTCGTCCAGATCGGAGACCCGCCAGACAACGTTGTCGCCGATTCGTAGGCCATCCAGCACCTCATCCAGACCGGGCAGCCCGGTGGAAACCCGGTCTGCGGTCTGGTGAGGCTGCTGGCTGGTCATGGCGCGATCAGATCACGCCCATGGCGGTCATGGCCTTGGCCACACGGATGAAACCGTTGATGTTGGCACCCAGCACGTAGTTACCCTGTGCGCCGAATTCGGCGGCAGTTTCGTAACAGTTCTTGTGGATATCGATCATGATTTCCTCAAGGCGCTTCTGGGTGTAATCGAAAGTCCAGGAGTCGCGGCTGGCGTTCTGCTGCATTTCCAGGGCGGAAGTGGCAACACCGCCAGCGTTAGCGGCCTTGCCCGGGCCGTACGCAATCTTGGCGTCCTGGAAGATGATGATGCCTTCCGGCGTGGTGGGCATGTTGGCGCCTTCAGCAACCGCGATACAGCCATTTTCTACCAGCATCTTGGCATCGCTGCCATTGAGCTCGTTCTGGGTGGCGCAAGGCAGGGCCACATCACACGGAATGCTCCAGATGTTGCCGTCTTCCACGTACTTGGCATCCTTGTGGAACTCAGTGTAGGCGCTGATACGGCGGCGCTCCACTTCCTTGATGCGCTTGACGGTCTGCAGGTCAATGCCTTTCTCATGCACGATCATGCCCTGGGAGTCAGAGCAGGCAATCACTTTAGCGCCCAGTTCGTGGCACTTTTCGATGGCATAGATGGCCACGTTGCCAGAGCCCGACACCACTACAGTCTTGCCTTCCAGCGAGTCACCACGGGCTTTCAGCATTTCGTGGGTGAAGAACACGGTGCCGTAACCGGTGGCTTCGGTACGGGCGCGGCTTCCGCCCCAGTCCAGGCCCTTGCCGGTGAAGACGCCGGACTCGTAACGGTTGGTGATGCGCTTGTACTGGCCGAACAGGTAGCCGATCTCGCGGCCGCCTACGCCGATGTCACCGGCGGGAACGTCGGTGTATTCGCCCAAGTGACGGTACAGTTCGGTCATCAGGCTCTGGCAGAAACGCATGATTTCGTCGTCGGACTTGCCTTTCGGGTCGAAGTCGCTACCGCCTTTACCGCCGCCGATGGGCAGGCCGGTCAGGGCGTTTTTGAAGATCTGTTCGAAGCCCAGGAACTTGATGATGCCCAGGTACACCGATGGGTGGAAACGCATGCCACCTTTATAGGGGCCAAGGGCACTGTTGAACTCGACGCGGAAGGCGCGGTTGATGTGAATTTCACCACTGTCGTCCTGCCAGGGCACACGGAAGATGATCTGGCGCTCGGGTTCGCAGATGCGCTGGATAATCTTCTTGTCCGCGAACTCCGGGTATTTCACCAATACGGGCCCCAGGGTTTCCAGCACTTCGTGAACCGCCTGGTGGAATTCTTTTTCACCCGGGTTGCGATGAAGAACGTCCTGGAAGATCGGTTCGAGCTTTTCGTCGAGTTTTGCAGTCATGGTGTCATGCCCTCGGAATACGCGTATTGAAAGTCGCAGGAAAATGCGACCGCCCAAAAAAAGGGCACTGATTGCACCACAGGGGTGCGGTATTTGGCAAGTAAATCTGCTGCGAAGCCCCGCGCTCTACCCGACGGAGATACCCCCAAGGGGGTGCGGCATTGTGTCTCAAGCCAATGAAAATGAAGCGGCATACAATTCCGGCTAATTAGCAAAATACCTGATCAAAACGCCCCAAGGACCGCCAACCCATGATGAGAAAGACCCACCTGGCTCGCTGTATCAGCCTTGTGATGGCCGGCTATGCTGTCGCACCTCTTGCCAACGCCCAGTCTGAAACCGATGCCCCGATGTTGATCCGGGTGACTGAAGGTCAGTCTGCCGAAGCC
This sequence comes from Marinobacter sp. ST-43, assembly GCF_030541085.1. Taxonomy (NCBI): domain Bacteria; kingdom Pseudomonadati; phylum Pseudomonadota; class Gammaproteobacteria; order Pseudomonadales; family Marinobacteraceae; genus Marinobacter; species Marinobacter sp. ST-43. The sequence goes on along the minus strand of NZ_JASSVO010000013.1, from coordinate 44,168 downwards.
GCCCGGCTCTCTGCCGCGGCCATTCAGACCGAACCCGTACAGCGACTGTCCTCGGATGCGGGGGTTTCCCTGTCACGCATGGGCGGCCGTGGTCTTGATCCGGTGATCCGTGGCCAGAACGAAGAGCGGGTTGAGGTGCTGCTCGACGGCATGCGGGTTGAAGGGGCTTGTCCGAGCCGGATGGATCCGCCCACCAGCCGTTTGAGCACAGCGCTGGCGCCGGTGCTGGAAGTGCGCACCAGCAACCGCACCCTGCGCTGGGGCCCGATTGCCGGCGGCCAGGTTGTGGCCACTACCGCCGCCCCGGAATTTGCTGATGATAACCGCACCACTGGCCACCTGACGGTCGGCGGTGCCGACAATGGCGAAGGCAAGCTGGTTAACGGCAGTGTGGCGGCCGGCAGCAAGGATACCTTCATTCGCCTTGCCGGCGGCTACGACGAAGCCGACGACTATGAAGACGGCGACGGTAACGAAGTCCGCAGCGCCTATAAAAACTCTGGAGGCCGGGTGGATGCCGCCTGGACGGCTGATAATGGCTTTTACATCAAGGGCCTGGTCAGCCGCCAGGAAGAGCGGGATGTAAAGTTTCCCGGCCGGGGTATGGATGCACCGACAACGGATACCGACCTGTACCGGCTGGAGCTGGGCGCGCCGGTTGCCAGCGGCGGCTGGAACCTGATGGCATGGCAGGCAGAGGTGGATCACGTGATGGATAACTTCAGCCTGCGTGAGCCGCCGGTAAATATGGGTATGCCCATGAAAATGCAGACCAACTCGGAAACCCGTACCCGGGGCGCCCGACTGGTGCTGGATCAGACCATCAACTACACCAAAGACATTGCCTTTGGTGTCGATGTGGAAAGCAATGAGTGGGATGCCACCATGTACAACGGCATGAATCTCGACCACGAGGCCTCTTTGATGTGGCCGGGCGTCGAGCGAGACCGGGTAGGTGTGTTTGTGGAAGCCTTCCACCAGATACGCGCCAATGCCCGCCTCGGTGCCGGCATCCGTTATGACCGTGTGGAAATGGATGCCACCCGTGCCGATCAGACGTTTACTCCGATGGCCGGCGGTATGATGACGTTCTCCCCTTCCGGGCTTTACGCCTCGGCCTATGGTGCAAGCGATACCGAAGCCAACGATGACAACGTAAGCGGTTTCCTGACCGGGGAGTGGCGTTTTTCTTCGGTCCAGGCCCTTGAAGTTACGGCCAGCCACAGCGTGCGCTCCCCCAGCGTGAATGAGCGCTACGTTGCCCGTAAGACCATGAAAGGCAGTTGGATTGGAAACCCGGATCTGGACACCGAAAAACACCACAAGCTGGAAGTCAGCCTGCCCGGCAATCAGGGCGAGTGGAGCTGGCGCCCGGCTGTCTGGGTGGACCAGGTGGATGACTATGTTTACCGCTTTGACATCCTCAATCCCAATAACACCACGGATACCCGCTACGAAAATATCAGCGCCCGCCTGCTCGGCGTAGAGGGCATGCTGGGGTGGAGCAACGGTACCTGGAGCAGCACCAGCAAGCTGGCTTCCGTGCGCGGCGAAAACCGGGATGCCGACAAGGCGCTGCCGCGGATTCCGCCTATCCAGTTTATCCAGACCCTGGGCTGGCATTATCAGGGCCATACTCTGGAGGCCGAATGGCAACTGGCCCGTCGCCAGGATCGGGTAGATCTTGAATCCGGACTGGACCCCAGTACTTCGCCAGGATACGGCGTATTCAACCTGTCCGGCACCCACCCGCTCATGGCCAATCTGAGCCTGACCTGGGCAGTGGATAACCTGTTCGACAATACCTGGGCGAACCATGTCAGTAAGGACAACCTGGCCGACAGTGGGGTGTTCCGGGTCAATGAGCCGGGGCGCACATTGCGCGCAGCGCTTACGGCCCGGTGGTAAAAACGATTATGGCGGTTACCCGCTTCTCATAGCCGGCGGGTGACATTGATACCCCGGGTGGAGGTCACTCCATCCGGGGTTTTTTTGTCGTTGATCAAACCCGGTTCGCAAGGACAGCAACTAGACTGAAGGGTGTCAGGGGTAATGCTACAATTGGTTATCAAGTAATTCTCTAAAGGAATAACGAAGATGGGTAAGTGTGTTCAGGCGATTCGGGTGCTGCTTCTGATGCTGATCAGTTCCGCTTTATCGGCTGAGACCGTGGAAACGCAGGCGGTAACGCGGGCCACCCTGCAGGAAACCGCCCATCTTGATGGTGTTATTGAAGCGGTTCAGCAGAGTACCGTATCCGCCCAGACCAGCGGTACGGTGGTGGAGCTGCCCTTTGATGTGGATGATTCTGTTGCCGCCGGTGATCTGATCGTGCGCCTGGAAGACAGCGAACAGCAGGCCCGGCTCAACCAGGCTGAAGCCGGATTGCAGGAAGCCCGTTCCGGGTTGCAGGATGCCCGTCAGCAGTATCAAAGAATCGAAGCCATTCATGAACGGGGCCTGGTGTCCCGGCAGGAATTCGACCAGGCCCGCAATAATATGAGCGCTGCTCAGGCCAGGGTGGAAAGGGCGGAAGCGGCGGTGGCCGAAGCCCGCAAGCAGCTGGACTACACCCGTATTATCGCCCCCTATGGCGGCATTCTCACCGAACGGCATGTCGAGCTGGGTGAGTCTGTGAGCCCCGGCCAGCCTTTGCTTAGCGGTTTGTCCCTCGAACAGCTGCGGGTGGTGGTGGATCTGCCCCAGAAATACGCCGACGTGGCCCGCAGCCAGCGCCAGGCCACCGTGACCCTGCCCGATGGCCGCATGCTGGAGACCGGCGAGATGACCTTCTATCCCTATGCCAACCCTCAAACCCATACCTTCCGGCTGCGCCTTCAGCTAAACGAACCCAATGGTGCCTTGTTCCCGGGCATGCTGGTGAAAGTGAGTGTGCCGGTGGCGAGCCGGGAGGCGCTGTGGATTCCGGCGTCTGCCCTGCTTCAGCGCAGTGAACTGCGGGCCGTGTTCGTGATCAACCCTGAGGGCGAACCACGGCTGCGCCAGATTCGGCCCGGCGTTCGCGATGGTCAGCGGCTGGAGGTGTTGTCGGGGCTCAGTGCCGGTGAACAGGTGGTGACCAACCCGGGGGTTCTGGTGGGCAGCGAAACACTGGCCATGCCCGGTTCCTCAGCGGCAAGCGGGGAGTAAGCGGCCATGAGTCAGGAATTGCCCCCGGTTGGCCCGTCCGGTGTCATTGCCCGGGCCTTTCAGAACAATCATCTGACCCCGCTGCTGGCCATTCTGGCGATCATCCTCGGTGTCCTGTCGGTGATCGTCACACCAAAAGAAGAGGAACCCCAGATTGATGTCACCATGGCCGACATCATGGTGGCGCTGCCGGGAGCCAGTGCCCGAGAAGTGGAAAGTGTGATTGCCACGCCGGCCGAACAGGTGATGAGTGAGATCAAGGGCGTAGAGCATGTTTACTCCGTGTCACGACAGGGCCAGGCGGTGGTGACCGTTGAATTCGAGGTCGGTATCACCCGACAGGAAGCACTGGTGCGGCTCTACAACCAGGTGTATTCCAACCAGGACTGGCTGCCGCCGGATCTCGGAGCCTCCCAGCCACTGATCAAGCCCCGGGGTATAGACGATGTGCCGGTGATGAGCCTGACCCTGTTTGATCCCACCAACACCCATTCCGGGGAAGAACTCACCCGGCTGGCGCACATGCTCGAAGTGGCCCTCAAGCGCGTGCCCGGTACCCGGGACATCTATACCCTCGGCGGCGTACCGGACCGGGTGGACATCCTGTTTGATCCGGCGCTGTTGGCGGGCTATGGCCTCACCACCGAGGACATCGCGAGTGCGCTCAATGCCGGCAACGCGGCCAGCCAGGAAGCCCGGGTAACCCGCGACAACGTCTCCATTCCGGTACAGGCCGGAACGCTGCTGGAATCCGTAGACGATGTCCGTTCCCTGGTGGTGGGCATGCACAATGGGGCGGCCGTCTACATGGATGATGTGGCGCAAGTGCGCCGTGGCGGGACGGTGCCGGACCAGAGTGTAATGGTCGGTTTCGGCCCGGCCCACCCGGAGCACAAAGCAGGCGTGGCCGGCCAGGTGTATTCGGCGGTGACGCTGGCGATTGCCAAGAAGCCAGGCGAAAACGCCATCGACATCACCACTGCCATCGAGCAGCGGCTGGATGAGCTGCGTAACCGGGCCCTGCCACCGGATATTGAGGTGCTGGTGACCCGGGATTACGGGGTGACCGCCTCCGACAAGGCACAGAAACTGATCTCCGATCTGGTGTCCGCCACCGTGGCGGTGATGCTGCTGGTGTTGGCGGCCATGGGCTGGCGCCAGGCCCTGATTGTCGGTATTTCGGTACTGATTACACTGCTGCTAACGTTGGTATTTTCCTGGGCCTGGGGCTTTACCCTGAACCGTGTGTCGCTGTTTGCGCTGATCTTTTCCATCGGGATTCTGGTGGATGACGCCATCGTGATCACCGAGAACATCAACCGGCGCATCCAGAACACCCGCCGTTCGATCACGGACATCATCCCGGTGGCGGTGGATGAGGTGGGCACCCCCACCATTATGGCTAGCCTGACCATCATGGCCGCGCTGCTGCCCATGGCGTTTGTGACTGGCCTGATGGGGCCCTACATGAGCCCGATTCCGATCAACGCCTCGGCTGGGATGGTGCTGTCCCAAATCGTTGCTTTCGTGGTGGCTCCCTGGCTGGCCTTCCGGTTGCTCAAGCACAAGAAGGGTGAGCAGGCCGCCGAAGCCGAGGAGGCGTCCAGCTCTGCCGATGGCGTCAGCCCAGTGTCCCTGAGAATTTTCCGGACGGTGCTCGGTCCGTTCCTGGGTGATCATCCCTGGCGGCGTCGTGTGCTGGCGCTGGGCGTGGTGGGCCTGACCCTGGCCGCCACCTCGCTGCCGGTGTTCCAGGCGGTGATCCTGAAAATGCTGCCGTTCGACAACAAGTCCGAGTTGCAGGTGGTAGTGGATATGCCCGAGCGAACGCCCATGGAGCAGACCCAGCGGGTGTTAATGGAAATGGGCAGCTACCTGGAAACGGTGGATGAGGTGGCCAACTGGCAGACCTACGCCGGTACCGCGTCGCCGATCAATTTCAACGGTCTGGTCAGGCAATACTACCTGCGTGGCGATCCTTACCACGGCGATATCCAGGTCAATCTTATTCATGAGGAGCGCCGGGAACGGCAGTCTCATGCCATTGCCCAGTCGCTCCGGGGTCCGTTGACCGAGATCGGTAAGCAGCACGGCGCCAGCGTCAAGATTGTCGAGGTGCCGCCCGGTCCGCCGGTATTGTCACCGGTGGTGGCGGAGATCTACGCGGTGGATGAAAACCGTCGGGCGGAACTGGCCCGGCAAGTGGCCGAGGGCATGACCCGGGTGGATGGTCTGGTGGATATCGATACCACGCTTGAGGCGCCTACTCGACAGTGGGAAGTGGTTGTGGATCGGGACCGCGCGGCACGGCTTGGCGTGTCCCAGGCCCAGGTGGTCGGTGCCCTCCAGACGGCCCTGGGCGGCACCAGTGTCAGTTTCCTGCACGATGACCACGCCAAGTACCCGGTTCCGATTCGTGTGATTCTGAGCGAAGGCGACAAGGCCCAGCCCGCGGCATTGTTATCCCTGAACGTGCGCAGTCGTGATGGCAACCTGCTTCCTTTGGCGAGTATTGCCGATGTTCGCGAGGCCGACTGGATGGGCGCGATCTACCACAAGGATTTGCTGCCGGTGACCTACGTGACGGCGGATATGGCGGGCGAGATCGATTCACCGTTGTATGGCATGTTTGCGATGGTTGAACGTCTGGACCAACAGGAGTGGGCGCCGGAGCAGTATTTCATCGACCAGCCCCCATTGCCGGAGAAGGGCACCCTGAAATGGGACGGCGAATGGCAGATCACCTACGAAACCTTCCGGGACATGGGCGCGGCTTACAGCGTGGGTGTGTTTATGATCTTCGTTCTGCTGGTGGCGCAGTTCCGTTCCTATATTCTGCCGCTGGTGATCATGGCGCCCATACCGCTGACCCTGATCGGCATCATGCCCGGCCATGCGCTGCTGGGGCGCGAGTTCACCGCCACCAGCATGATTGGCATGATTGCCCTGGCCGGGATCATCGTGCGCAACTCGATCCTGCTGGTGGTGTTTATCCGGCAGCTGATCGACGAAGGCGTAGAGCTGGACGAAGCGGTGGTCCTGGCGGGCGCGGTGCGCATCAAACCCATCGCGTTGACGGCGATCTCGGCGATGGTGGGTGCTTACTTTATTCTGAACGATCCGATTTTTAACGGCCTGGCGATATCGCTGGTCTTTGGCCTGGCCATGTCCACTTTGCTGACGGTTCTGGTGGTTCCGCTTCTGTACTACACACTTGCGCGTTGCCGGTGGATTTGACGCCGGGTCATTTGCTACCGGGTTGGCCAGTAGCGCTGCATTTCGAGGAACAGGAAGGAGGCGCTCCAGGTAATCAGGACCAGCCCTGTCAGGGCCTCGATGCCGGTCAGATGACGGAGCATGCCAACGGCTTCAATATCGCCGTAGCCGAGGGTGGTAAAGGTTGTGAAAGAAAAATAGGTACAGTCCAGCATGGAGCCGTTGAAATTGCCAAGCAACTGGCCCCAGCCATCCGCGTGGTGCATGAAATAAAAGGCCGTGGCAAATATCCAGACCTGAAGAGCATGGGCGGTAAGGCAGCCGAGCACTGCGACGATCAAGCGGAAGTGGTGGCTTTGCCGCATTCGTCCCAAGAGGCTACTCAAACGGATCAGGACTTCGTTATGTATCACTACAACGGCACACACCAGAAGGATGTTCAGCAGGGTGACGTTGATCAGAGTATCGTGAGTGGCGTCCAACGGAGTCGGTCCTGAAGCCGGGAAACCTGCCGGAGTAATCCGGAACCTGTTGAAAATTGTATAGTAAATTCGTTGCCTTCGCGCACTTTCATTTAATCAGAGTATTGACTGTCCATGTCCAGAAAACTGCTTCCCCTGTTGATGATCGCCCTGGGTATTGCCGGCTTCCTGCTTTTGAAGGCAACCCGGCCGGAACCGGCGGAAGTATCCGCCACCGAGCGTAGCTGGCTGGTGCAGGTGCAGAAGGTCAAGCCCACTCGAGCGACCCCGGTGTTGCCTCTGTATGGTGAGGTGGTGGCGCCGGATCTGCAGACCATCACCGCCACTCTGGCCGGGCGTATTGACCGGTTACCGGTACGGGAAGGGCAGCAGGTGAGCGAAGGTGACTTGCTGATCGCGCTGGATTCCGCCGATATCGAGCCGGTACTTGCCCAGGCCCGGGCCCAGGTCGCCGACCTGGAGGCGCAGGTGCGGTCCGAACAGGTGCGATACCGCAACGATCAGCGATCCCTGGAGAGTGAAAAGGCCATTCTGGACAACGCCCGTCGCCAGTTTGAGCGTATTCAGTCGCTGGTTGAGCGTAACCTGGCCTCCCGCGAAAGCCTTGAGGCTGCCACCGATGCGCTGGCGAGGGCGGAGTTGACCCTTCGTATCCGGGAGCGGGCCATAGCCGAGCATCCGGCCCGGCTGCAAAGCCTGGAAGCCCGGTTGTCGCAGGCCCGGGCCAGTCTGACCACGGCAGAACTGGACGGTGAGCGGGCGGTATCAACAGCGCCTTTTGACGGTATGGTCACCAACCTGCAAGTGGCGGCTGGCGATCAGGTATCCCGCAATCAGGCGTTGTTGAGCATCTATCCGATACAGGGGCTGGAAGTCCGGGCGCGGGTGCCGCAGATGTATCTCGGCGAGTTGGTGGATGCCCTGGCCAAGGGGGCAACACTAACGGCTACCACCGAGGATTCCGGCCAGCGCTTTGAGCTGGTCCGGTTTGCTGGCCTGTCTGATCCGGCCGGTACCGAGGCGGTGCTGGAGCTGAACGGGGAATCGGGAGCCTTGCGGCCCGGGGCCTTGCAGCCACTGCTGCTGCAGCGGCCAGCAAGGGACAACCTGATTCCCATACCCTTCAGTGCACTGTACGGGGCCGACAGTGTTTACATCATGACTGATGATAACCGTATGCAGCGGGTGACGGTGCAACGGGTTGGCGAGGCACTCAGTGAGAATGGCGAGCGCCGGTTGTTGATCGCCAGTGAACACCTGAAACCGGGCATGCGCCTGATCACCACCCACCTGCCCAATGCGATCACCGGCCTGAAAGTAAAGCTGGCGGATAGCAAGGGAGCACCGGCCTCATGAGTCGCAAAAAGGGTGTGATCGGCTTTTTTGTCCATCACCGGTTGGCCGGCAATCTGGTGATGCTGGTGATGTTGCTCGGTGGCGTAATGGCCCTGACTCGTATGAATATCCAGTTCTTCCCTACTTTCGCCCTGGATGTGGTCAGCGTGCGGGTGGTGTGGAGTGGTGCGTCGGCCGAGGATGTGGAGCGCGGTATTACCGATCCGCTGGAGCAGCGTCTGCGCAGCGTCGACGGCCTCAAGAAGATGACCTCCACGTCGGCGCAGGGGGTGTCGTCCATTACCCTGGAATTCCATGAAGGCACCGACCCGATACAGGCAGTGGATGACGTGCGCCAGCAGGTCGACGAGTTCAATAACTTGCCGGCGGATGCCGAAGAACCGCAGGTGGCCAGGGTTGAACGGTACGAACCGGTGGCCCGGCTGCTGGTTTACGGTGATGTCGACCGGGCCGAGTTGCGCCAGCTGGTGTACCGGTTTGAAGATGAATTGCTGGACCGGGGCATCGACCGGGTCACGCTCCGGGGCCTGCCGGAGCAGCAGATCAGTATTGATGTGCCGGTGGAGCGGCTGGAATCCCTGGGCCTGTCGCTGGAACAGATTGCCGATCGGGTGGCGTCGCTGTCCCGTGACCTGCCGGCGGGGATGATGGCTCAGCAGGATGCCACCCGAGAGCTGCGGGCGGTGGAACAGCGACGCAGCCCCCAGGCCTTCGAGACCATTCCGGTACTCAGCGGTGATCGCATCCGCATGCAACTGGGTGACATAGCCATCATCCGCCAGGAAGCCCGGGACAACCAGACGGTCATGGAAAACAACGGCATGCCCGCCGTAGAGCTGCAGCTTCAGCGGGCGGAAAACGGCAACTCCCTGACCGCCGCGCGGGTGTTTGAGTCCTGGTTGACGGATACCCGCCCGACCTTGCCGGCCACCGTAAATATCAAGGTTTACGACGAAACCTGGCAGCTGATTGAAGACCGGATTTCCCTGCTGGTGAATAACGGCCTGGGTGGTCTGGTGCTGGTGGTGGGGCTGCTCTACCTGTTTCTTCCCGGGCGGGTCGCCGCCTGGGTGGCGGTGGGTATTCCCACCGCCTTTCTCGCAGCCCTGGGGGTGCTATGGCTGATCGGCGGCTCCATCAACATGATTTCCCTGTTTGCACTGATCATGGCCCTGGGGGTGATCGTTGACGATGCCATCGTGGTGGGGGAGGACGCGGACGCCCATGCCCGTATGGGAGAGCAGTCCATCTATGCCGCCGAAGGCGCTGCCAAGCGTATGGTCTGGCCAGTACTGGCTTCGTCCCTGACCACGGTGGCGGCGTTCATGCCACTGCTGGTGGTGGGAGGTGTAATAGGCAATATCCTGGGCGATATTCCGGTGGTGATGATCTGCGTGTTGATTGCCTCTCTGCTGGAGTGTTTTGTGGTCTTGCCAGCCCATCTTCGCCATGCCTTTGTTCGCAAGGTTTCCGAGAATCAGCCAGAGCGACGCCCTCACGCCGTGGCCCGTTTGCGCCGGGGATTTGAGCAACGGTTCGATACCTTCCGCGACGGCCCTTTCCGCCGGTTCTCCCGCTACAGCCTGAAGCACCGGGGCATGACCGTAGCCTCGGCACTGGCGTTGGCTATTGTCACCGTCGGCCTGCTGGCCGGTGGACGGCTTGGGTTCAATTTCTTCCCGACGCCGGAACCATCGGTGTTCTACGCCAATGCCAGCTTTGTGGCGGGCACGGATAAGGACACGGTGGCGCGCTTCATCCGGGAAATGCAGCGCTCACTCACTGAAACGGAGGAGGCCCTGGGTGGCGATCTCGTACTCCATGCCGTGACCACCTACGGCGCTACTCAAGGGGCTGAGGGCAGTTCCCGGAACGATGACGAGCTTGGCTCCATGCTGGTGGAGCTGGTGCCTTCGGACAGCCGTTCTGTGCGCAATGCCGAGTTCATTCGGGAATGGCGCAGCCGTATGACGCTGCCGGCCGGACTCGATGCCCTGAACATCAACGAGCGTCAGGCCGGCCCGCCCGGGCGAGATGTCAATGTGCGACTGACCGGTGATGACGCAGAGGCCCTGAAGCGGGCAGCGGATGAAGTGGCACAGGCACTGGATACCCTGCCGGGCGTGCTGGATGTGGAAGACGATATGCCCTGGGGCCGGGAACAGTTGCTCTATCAGGTCAGCCCTTATGGTGAGGCTCTAGGGCTGACCACTGTGGATCTGGGCCGACAGTTGCGGGCGGCATTTGATGGCCGGATCGCCCAGATCTACCAGGATGGTCGCGATGAGGTGGAAGTCCGGGTGCAGTTGCCGAGGGCGCAACGGGAACAATATTCCACCCTGGAGCGCATGACCATCCGCATCCCCGATGGCCGTTTTGTACCGCTGACCCAGGTGATGAACCTGGACCACCGCCAGGGATTCCAGGCCCTGCGCCATGCCGATGGCAAGCTTGCGGTGGAGGTCACCTCGGCGCTGAATACCCGGGTTGCCACCACCGACCAGATTCTTGAGAGCCTGCAGTCCGGGCCTTTGCCGGAGATCGCCAGTCGCCACGGTGTGCGCTACAGCTTTGAGGGCCGCTCGGCCGATCAACGCGAAACCATGGCGGACATGCAAACGGGGCTGCTTATCGGCCTGGCCCTGATGTATGTGGTGCTGGCCTGGGTGTTTGCATCCTGGAGTCTGCCCCTGATCGTCATGGCGATTATTCCCTTTGCCCTGGTCGGTGCCCTCCTGGGCCACTGGATCATGGGGCTGCAGCTCACCATACTGTCGCTGTTTGGGTTGTTCGGCCTGTCCGGTATCGTGGTGAATAACGCCATTATTCTGGTGGCTTTCTACAATCAGCAACGGCAGAAGGGGCTGGACATCACGGATGCCCTGAATGAGGCCGCCGTGCAGCGGGTTCGCGCGGTGCTGCTGACGTCCTTGACGACCATCGGGGGGCTGACACCGCTGCTGTTCGAAACGTCGTTGCAGGCCCAGTTCCTGATTCCCATGGCAACGTCGATTGCCTTTGGCTTGGGACTGTCCACCTTCCTGGTGCTGCTGGTGATTCCAGCGCTGTTGTCCTGGGTCGAGCAATTCCGGGAATGGCGTGCCCAACGCAGGAACGGTGCGGCAGAACCTCTGGGGGCTGCCGACTGAATACCGGGAGAAAACATGGCCGATAACCTGATCAGTGTCACCGGTCTGAGTAAACAGTTCGAGAGCGGCGACCAGCATGTGACCGTGTTGCGGGAACTGAGTGTGCATCTGGGGCGAGGCGAGTCGCTGGCGCTCACCGGCCCGTCCGGTTCCGGGAAAAGCACGCTGCTGAATGTTCTTTGTGGTCTGGAGTCTCCCGGTTCCGGTCGGCTGGCGATGTTGGGACAGCCTTTGGCCGGGGATGGCGCGCCAACGGGCAAGGCCCTGGAGCGGACCTGGTGCGAATTGAGGCAGAGCCGACTCGGCGTGGTCTTTCAGGATGCCAACCTGATGCCGACCCTGTCCCTGCTGGATAATATCCGGTTGCGAGCGCGCCTGGCTGGCCGGGACGACACCAGCGCTGGCGACTGGCTCCAGAGGTTGGGCATTGGTGAGCTGGGCCAGCGTTATCCGGATCAGGTTTCCGGTGGCCAACGCCAGCGGGCTGCGCTGGCCATGGTATTTGTTACCCGGCCGGCACTGATTCTGGCGGATGAGCCGACCGGTAGCCTGGACCGGAGGACGGCTGAGACTGTCGCCGATGAGTTGTTCGAACTCCAGGCCCGCCATGGCTGTGGGCTGGTGCTGGCGACCCACGATGCGGACCTGGCAGCCCGTTGCCTGCATCAACTGGACCTCGGGCACCAGGGCGGGCCCTGAAGACCTATGTCTCCCCGCATCGCATTGTTCAGTCATTATCGTCGTCACCCCCTGCAGCTGGCCGCGCTGGCTGCCATGATCCTGCTTGCCAGCGCGCTCTGGACCGGGATACATCACCTCACCAGCCAGGCCAGGACCAGCCTTGAACAGAGCGAGCGTGCTGTCGCCGAGCGACAGCAATTGGTGCGAGAGGACGGTAATCCGGTTTCGGTACAGGACTTTGTTAACCTTCGGCGCCAGGGCCTGTGCGTGATGCCTTGGCTGGAAGTGCCGGTACCGGGGCGCGGTCGGCTGGTGGGCATTGATCCGCTGGCGGCCCATTGCTTTGCCGAGCCGGGACACACGCCAGCACCCTGGCAGGGCGAACTCGATGGCAAGCCCTTCGTCGATATCAGCGAAGCCGCCGCCCAGGCCTCAGCCGAAGCATCGGCCCTGGTTCTGCTGGTGTCGCAAGCCGACGGTCAGTCGCCACCACCGGCGGGCTACCGCTATCAGGCATTCGCCGTTGCGCCTGACACGGCAGAGCTGGGTGACAGTTTTCTGCTCAACCTGGATGCGCTCGGAGTGCTGGTCCTGCTGATTACCTCGTTGTTGTTGCGCAGTGTGTTCCTTCTGGGTCTGGCTCAACGCCGGGAAAGCCTGGCTTTGCTGTATCGCTATGGCGTGAACAGGAGCCAGCTCAGCCGACTGTTGCTGGTGGAAAACCTGCTGCTGGCGTTGGTGTGCATACTGCCCGGGGTTTGGTTGGGGCGGGCGCTGTCACTGGTTTTGGCAGATGGCTTTGGGCAGGCCCTGGAAGGCCTGTTCGACCGTCCGCTCTATGCCGGTGGAGGGGAGGACTGGTGGCTGCCAACCCTGACCATGGTGGCGGTGATCGTGGCCGCTTGCCTGGCGGGCGTTCGGGACTCGTCGGGGCCGCTCCTGACTCGGGTGCAACCGGCATTTTTTGCGGTGCTACTGGCCCTGGGGCTGGCAGTATCTCTGTGGGCACCAACTCTGATCTGGCTGTTCCTGGCGGTGGCACTGGTTTTTCTCGCTGCCGGTTGGCTGGCCCCGCTGGCGATTGCCGGGGTTGTCCGCTGGCTGGCCCGTAACACCGGGGATCCGCTGATTCGCTGGCGTCTACAGGAAGTCGCAGTCCTGGTGCGTCGGCTGGCGTTACCGCTGGTGGCCCTGCAGTTTGCCTTGGCACTGGTGCTGGCGGTTCATGCCCTGGTAACCACGTTCGAGGACACCTTTGATCAGTGGCTGGGGCAACGGCTGGAAGCGGATTACTACATTGAAGTACCGCAAGGGGCGGATATCACCGCTGCCGTAAGCTGGCTGGCGGCAAAGCCGGAGCTGGTGAGCCCGGAATTGTGGCATCAGGTGATTCGTGGGCGGGCCAGCGTGCAGGCAGCATCAGGCAGGGAGCCGGTGCCTGTCGATGTGTTTGCGCTCGGGCCGGTCAGTCACCTGGTGCAAAACTGGCGCCTGCTGGCGCAAACAGAAACGCCCTGGCAGGCGTTGGCGCGGGGTGAGGGGCTAATGGTCAATGAGCAGTTGGCCAGAAGGCAACAGCTTGCAGTAGGCGACCGTCTCATTGTCAGGCTTGGCGCCCGTCGGTTACAGGCTCCGGTGCTGGCCGTTTATCCGGATTACGGGCGGCCCTCCGGTGAGGTGCTGGTGCCGGCGAGTCTCTTGCCCGAGGACTTTGAAGCCCGCTTTCGAAGCCTGTCGATAAGCGCGGGCATCGAAGAGATCAAAGTGGTTGAGGCGCAACTGGCCCGGCTTTGGCATACCCCTCAGCTGACCGTGAGGGATAACCAGGCCATCCGGACCCTGGCCACTGATGTTTTTGATCAGACCTTCTTGCTGACCCGGGCCATGACTACCCTCACGCTGATTCTGGCCGCCGCCGCGTTGTTGCTGATGGTGTGGGTCTTTCTCTCTACCCGCGCCTGGTATTTTCGCCTGCTGATCGTCTGGGGTATGCCCCAACGCCAGGCCGCGACTCAGCTCACCCGGGTCTCCCTGGCTCTGATTTTTGCGGTATTGGTTTGTGCACTGCCACTTGGCGTGTGGCTCACCTGGATTCTGGTCCAGCGCATCAATCCGCTGGCTTTTGGCTGGTCACTGCCGATGGCGGTGTACCCGGGGTTCTGGATCGAGCTGGCCGTGTTGGCTCTGATCATCGGCCTCAGCATTGCCTTGCTGATGCGCCTGCAGCTGCGTCGCCCGGCCTCGGCGCCGGAGTCCGCACACGGGCTGCAGGGAGGGGAACGATGAATCGTTTCGTTATCGTACTTCTGGCGCTGCTACTCACCGCCTGTGATCGAGCAGAAGAGCCGAGCGGATTCGCAGGCCTTGCCGGTGTGGCGGAATCTGAGCATGAGATTCAGTTCCTGCAGCCCGGGCCCGGAGACCGGCTGTCCTTCCCCGCCGATTTCGGCCCTCATCCCCAGCACCGCATTGAATGGTGGTATCTCACCGCGAATCTGGAAACCGAAAACGGCGGGCCGCTGGGTCTGCAATGGACGCAGTTCCGGCAGGCCTTGACCCCGAGGTCCGTTGAATCCGAACCGCCGAAGCCGGCACTTTGGCCTCTGGAGGCTGCCTGGATGGCTCACGCAGCGGTGAGCTACAGCGGTCAGCACCGCTTTGCCGAAAAGCTGGCCAGGGGTGACGTCGGGCATGCCGGGGCCACCGCCCAACCCTTTTCAGTCTGGCTGGATCACTGGCACCTGAGGCCAGCGAGCGGACACGTTGGCTGGCGGCTGTCGGTCGCTACAGAACACTGGTCCTACGATCTGTTGTTGCAGCCGCAAGGTGATCCTGTGGCTCATGGTGACGACGGTTTCAGCGCCAAATCCGCCAGTGGCGAAGGCTCCATGTACTTCAGCCTGGTAGATCTGAAAATTGAGGGAACGGTTACCCTTGAGGGTGACACGTTGACGGTGGCGGGCACTGGGTGGTTCGACCGGGAGTGGAGCAGCCAGTTTCTCAAAGCCGGACAGCAGGGCTGGGACTGGTTTGCCCTGCATCTGGATTCGGGGGACAAGCTGATGCTGTTCCAGTTGCGGGAAACACAACAGGCGTTCCGCTCGGGTACCTGGATTCCAGCCACGGGCGAGCCGGTGGCGCTGGGGCCGGAACAGATCGGGCTGACCTCTGTGGGCCAGCCAGCCGGTTATCCGCGCCGTTGGCAGATAACCCTTCCGGCTTTCGACGTGAACCTTGAGGTCTCCGCGCCGGCAGGGGATTACCGGAATTCCGGGCTCTATCCGTATTGGGAGAGCCCGGTTTCCGTCACCGGAAGCCATTCCGGCGTGGGTTACATGGAGCTTACCGGTTACCAGGCACAATAAGGCCCGGAAACTCACTCAACGGCATTGGCACCGATACGGTGAATGCTGAGGTCGGCACCGTTGAACTCTTCTTCCTCTGTCAGTCTCAGGCCGCTAATGGTTTTGATGGCACCGTAAACGATGAGCCCGCCGGCAAAGGCCACGATCACACCGGCCACCGAGCCAATAATCTGCGACATCAGGCTGACGCCACCCAGGCCCCCGAGCGCTTCCTGGCCGAAGATACCGCAGGCAATGGCGCCCCAGACACCGCATACGCCATGCAAGGGCCAGACACCCAGAACATCATCCAGCCGCTCGATTTTCGCCTGTGCCCACTCGAACAGGTAGACAAAGATGGCGCCGGCCACGCCCCCGGTAATCAGGGCGCCGACGGGGTGCATCAGGTCTGAGCCGGCGCACACCGCCACCAGTCCGGCCAGCGGACCGTTGTGAATGAAGCCAGGGTCTTTGCGGCCGAGCAGCATGGAAACCAGAATACCCCCCACCATGGCCATCAGGCTGTTGACCGCGACCAGGCCACTGATGCCGTCCAGAGTCTGGGCCGACATGACGTTAAAGCCGAACCAGCCCACGGTCAGAATCCAGGCGCCGAGGGCGAGAAACGGAATGTTGGAAGGGGCAAAGGCCACGACCCGACCGTTGCGATAGCGACCGGTGCGGGCGCCGAGCAGCAGCACCGCAGCGAGAGCAATCCAGCCACCGACAGCATGCACCACAACGGAGCCGGCGAAATCATGGAAGGACGCACCAAACTGGTTCTCCAGCCAAGCCTGGAAACCAAAGTTCCCGTTCCAGATCAGGCCCTCAAAGAAAGGATAGACGAAGGCCACGATCAGGCCCGAGGCAATCAGCATGGGGTAGAAGCGGGCACGCTCTGCGATACCGCCGGAAACGATCGCCGGAATGGCCGCGGCGAAGGTCATCAGGAAGAAAAATTTGACCAGTTCATAGCCGTTGGCGGAGGTGAGTTCGGCGGCGCCATTGAGAAAGTGCCCGCCATAGGCGATGTAGTAGCCGATGAAAAAATAGGCGACTGCGGATATGCCGAAGTCGGTCATGATTTTAACCAGGGCATTGACCTGATTTTTATGGCGAACAGTGCCCACTTCCAGGAACGCAAAGCCGGCGTGCATGGCCAGCACCATAATGGCGCCAATCAGAATGAAGAGCGTGTTGGCGCTCTCGGTCAGGGTGTGTACGGCACTCGTGATATCCACGGGTTTTTCTCCTGAGTGTTTTGATTACGCGGCTTCTGATGAGCCGTTGTGCATTGTTGGGGTGCGACTTAAGCAAGTGCTGTTCCAAAACAATGCATATCAAGTACTGCAGGGGGGTTGGAGAACCTGAGGGCGCCGAGGGAGGTATTTATCTGCGTCAAAGTGCACCAGAGGCGTGCGCATCAAGGGCTTGTGCACCAATCTGGATAGGGCGCGAGGCAAGGTTTTACTACCAGGTAATCTCGCTGGGCGTATCCCGACCGGGCTCAATGCCAATAATGGCTTCCTGCGACTCGCTTTCGGAACGAATCAGCTCGCGAAGGCGCAGTTCCTGCTCTTCCATGGGCTCTGACAGATCGATAACGATTTCAACCCGCCGGTTCTTGGCTCGGTTTTCCGGCGAGGTGTTGGGTACCCGTGGTTCGGTGTCGGCCAGACCGGTCACCCGGATGCGGTCCGGAGTCACCTGCTCCCGAGCCAGCAGAACATTAGCCACCGCGGCGGCACGGGCTGCGGACAGGTCCCAGTTACTGTAGAAACGTTCGGTGCGGATGGGCACGTTATCGGTATGGCCTTCAATGGCGAGGTCGCCGGGCATGTCGGCCAGAACCTCCGCCATATCCAGAAGCAGGCCTTCGAATTCCCAGGTCAGTTGGGCTGAACCTGAGGCAAACGAGCCCTTCTCCTCAATGCGAATGATGATGCGGCGCTGATCTTCCGAGACGTTGATCCGGCCATCCAGAATCGCCGGTTCCAGCACTTCAAGAATCCGGGCCATGTTGGCGTCCATCTGTTCCTGGATGGATTCCTCAATGGCTTTCTCTTCGGGGCTTTTCAGAGTCTGGATTTCGGGCTGTACGTCGGTGGTGGTCTGTTTGACTTCATTGACCACAGTGGGCTCTGGCGGCGCCGGCGAAAACTTGTCGAAGATCGGGCTGGTGCCCTGAGGGATCTCAAGCGCAGGCACTTCCCGCTGCACCCCGAAGGCCTTGGAGAGTTCACCGGCGATCTGTTTGAACTTCTGGGCGTCGATTTCCGAAAACGACAGGAGCAATACGAAAAAGCACATCAGCAGCGACATCAGGTCGGCAAATGTGACAACCCACGCAGGAATCCCGGGCTTTTCCTCTTCTGGCAAATCATCCATGTTTAACCGCCTGCCGTTTCCGCATCGCCGTTTCTGGCCCGCTCTTTGGGCGAAAGATAGCTGGACAGCATCTGCTCGATAATGCGCGGGTTGGTGCCTTCCTGGATGGCAACGAGGGCATCAATATAGAGCGACTGCATGCGCGCCTCCTCCGTCATGCGCAGGGACAGCTTGTCGGCAATGGGGGTCGCGATCATGGTGGCGATCATGGCGCCGTAGAGCGTGGTCAGCAGGGCTACGGCCATGGCCGGCCCGATAGACTTGGGATCTTCCATGTTGGACAGCATCTGCACCAGGCCAATCAGCGTGCCAATCATACCCATGGCCGGAGCCACATCTGCCATGGCGGTGAACACTTTCGCGCCCGACCGGTTGTGTTCCAGTGTCATCAGGCGTTCCTTGTTGAGGAGCTGCTTGATGGTGTTGCCGTCCTGTCCGTCCACCAGCATCTGAATACCCTGGCCCAGGAAAGGGCTGCTGACCTCCCTCCCTTCGATACCAAGAACGCCCTCTTTTCGGGCGATGCTGGCAATCTCCACCAGTTCTTCGATGCTGGCCTGAGTTTCGGGCAGTTTGAATTTGAACGCTCGGGCTGCCACCTTGAAGGCATCAAAAAACTGGGCAAGACTGAACTTGGCCAGTACTACCAGCAAGGTACCGCCAATCACAATCAGCAGGGATGGCGGATTGATGAACATGCCTGGCGATGCGCCCAGGATAATGGCCGAAGAAATCAGAAGAATGGCGCCGACGAGGCCGATAAGGGTGGCGAAATCCACAGTAACTCCAGAACTGTGCAGGTGACGATTAAGGGGGCGGGAGAATACTCCCTGGTTGATTATTAATCAATGCCCGGTTGGTCCCTCATCCTATGATGAGTGAAGCTCCTTCCATGCAGCGTAGCGGTGCAGATCGGATTCGACCAGTTTAAGGCACAAGGCAACCACACCGGCATCATCAACCAGGCCGAAGCCGAAGATCAGATCCGGAATCAGGTCCAGCGGATTCAGCACGTACAGCAACGCTCCGGCTACCGCAGCGATGGACTTCCAGGGTATGGCCCGGTAGTGGCCGTACCAGTAATCGCGAATCAGCGAGAACATCAGCTTGATATCGGTAGAGAAACGATTCAGCCTGCCGCTGTTTTTGACTTTCTCTTCAACGGCTTTTTGTCGTTCAAGCAGGGCCTCAAGGTCGCCTCTGTGAACCTTGGCACTTTGCTCTCTCAACTCGTTTGCCGCTGTTTTATCTGAGATCCATGCCATACATTGTCACCACTTTGCTCAGCGATTGCCTCAACATAACGAAATCGTGCAGGTTCGTCACCTTCCCAGGCCATTTCAATAATTCGTGAGACTTCCTGGGAGTTCAGGATCGGGCGCTTCATGGTCTTTGGTTTTGTGGTGGTCCGGAACGAAGGCCAGCCGTTTTCGAATCAGTACGTCCTGAGCTCTGAGTAATGGCTCGGTATCTGTGGCCGGTTCGGTCAATGTAAAAAGGTAGGCGACGGCTTCTGCGGTTGAGAGTTGCCCGGCCTTTGGTGCCTTTCGGATACGGTAATGTGAAGCTGGTGGCTCAGCGAAATGAAAGCAGGGCAACTGCCGGAACTGCGGGTTCAGGTGCAGGATTTTAGCGGCTTTACGCCAGGTGCCGTCCAGAACCAGCCACTGGTCGATCTGGGCTGGCGCGTTGCTCTCCACGGGCTGACTGTCAGCACATGGAAACAGCAGTCCGGTGCGGGTTCCGGTTAACAGGCGCTCCAAGCCTTGACCGGAAAACGACTCAGGGCTCTCGCCGACCAGTACCTCCAGCCGGGTCAGACACTGCTGAAGTACTCGCACAGTACCCTTGCTGTGACCGACTTCTGACGGGTGCTGCAAAATGATGACGCGATGGCGGTTGTCGACCTGCTCGCAAACCTCGCATACGCAGGTGTTCGGGTGCAGGCCGCAGCGGGTACACAGTGCTCTGGCCACGCTTAACCCACGAAAATGCGCTTGGCCAACCCCGCGCCTTTCAGGCCGCGAACGGCCAGGGTTGTAACCAGCCCGCCGATCATTGCCCCGACCACGCCACAGGTAAGAATATCCTGCCCGGTCAGGTACAGTCCGGGGATGTCGGTTTTCGGCCTCAGCCAGCGTTGCTCGAAACGTTCTGGCGTGTGGTCCAGCCCGTACAGCTCACCCTGCTCATAGCGGCAGAACCAGGCGGTCGACAGTGGTGTGGAGGTTTCCACATAGTCTACTTTACCTCGAAGCTGGGGCAGTTTTTCGTACATGACTTCCAGAAGCTGCTCGGTGATCCGAGCCTTCAGAGCCTCATAATCCTCGCCCCGTTTGCCCCAGGTGGAGCCCTGCCACGGCTCGAACATTTCCCAGGTGGTGGGCGCCACAATCTCGATGGTGGAGGTTCCGGGCCAGCGGTTCTGGTAGTCCGGGTCTTTGGCTGCCGGGAACGAGATGTAGACTACCGGGAAAGAGGTGTTCCGGGGATCTTTCAGGAATTGCTCCACGTTGCCATCGTGGTCGGCGCTCGGATAAATCCAGAAGTTGGTGCGCGGCAAGCCGAGCTGGTCGGGCGTGCCTTTCAGGCCTATATACAGGCCGATATGGGGCATTGAGGGTTTGATGTGTTCCCGGCTGCCAGGATAGCCAATGCTGTCTGCGACAGACTCGGGTAAAAGCCGTTCGAAAGTATTGATCACACCGGCGTTGCTGATCACCAGCGGTGACCGGATATCATGGCCATCGGCCATGCGCACACCCACGGCTTTGCCCTTTTCGACCAGGACCTCTCTCACGTCGGCGTAGGTGAGCACGTCACCACCGCCGGACTGAATCACCGGGATGATGGTTTTGGCAATTTCCGAGGCACCGCCCACCGGGTAGAAACCACCGTACAGGTAATGTTTGGCAATGAGCGCGTGCACCATGAAGCTCGACTGTTTCGGGGTCACCCCGCAATCGCCCCACTGACCGGTAATGGCGCCAATCAGCTCTTCGTTGGCGGTGAGTTCCCGCAATACGTCATAGGTGGTGCGGTTGAAACAGTCCGGCAGTACCGTTTTCAACCCTCTGGAAACCAGTGGCGCAGCCAGCGCGGGCGAGAGTTTGGACAGGGTATACCATTGCATGCCATCGGCCACTTTTCCGAGCAGAGCCAGGTAACGGTCGATGGCCTCTTCTTCGTCCGGGAAGGACGCCAGTAGCGAGTGCCTCAGGCCTTCCTTGCCGGCCCTGAGGTTGACCACTTTGTCGCCCAGAAAGAACCGGTCGTAGTTCTCATCCATCGGAGCCCATTCGAGCTTGCCATCGGTGATGTAATCGAACAGCCGGCGGCCGAGGGTGTGGCGCGCGCCCATGTCGCCTATGTAGTGCACGCCCACATCCCACTCGTAGCCATTACGGGCGTAGCTGTGGGTGTAGCCACCGGCGGTGTAATGCTGTTCCAACACCAGTACTTTGTAGCCGGCTTTGGACAGGCAGGCGGCAGTGGTCAGACCGCCGATACCGGAGCCGATCACTATCGCATCATAGGGCCCATCGAGCCGGCTCGCGCGGTAACGGGTACCGATTCGGATTGTACTGGGCTTCAAGGATTTCGAATTTGTATCTACCACCACGCTTTTCCCCACATTTCCGGATTGGCCCAGTTATCGGGATTGTTCCAGGCCCGTTTATGATTGTAAGTATCCAGATTGTAGGTATAGAGCGTGAGTGCGCCGTTCTCGCTTTCGATATCGGCGTGACGCTGAAAGCCCAGGGCGATGAAGTCGGTAAAACCCCAGTCTGTGGTTTGGGGCACCAGTACCGCAATCTGGTGGGTGCCATAGTTGCGTAACTGGCCCAGTAAAAGCGCCCCTTCTTCGTAGGGGAGGTGTTCCAGAGTGTCTGTGATGATGGCCAGGTCGGGCACGGAATCCAGTGGCAGTCGGGCGTTCGGGTCCGCGGTGTCCAGCGCCAGCAAGCGAACGGCTTTCCGTTGCCCGTGCCACACCTCGCTGACCCGGCTGGCGGTGTCGCCGCAATACAGAAGGGTGTCTGGCTGGCTGGTATCCAGAATCCGGGCCAGTACTCTCTCTGGTTGGCTAACAGGTATTGTCATGATATTGGCCAGTCTGCTGCGTCTACGGTATGCAGGCCCACTGGTTGTTGAGCCTCTCCCTGCCAACGATGTACGAAGGCTCCCTCAGGATCGTACTGTTGCGCCTGCTTGTCCAGATTGAACTGCCGAAGCCCGCGGGGATCGGCGCCGACGCCGGCCAGATACTGCCAGTTTCCGTAGTTACTGGCCACGTCGTAATCCACCAGTTGCTGTTCGAACCAGGCAGCACCGTAACGCCAGTCCAGTTCCAGTTCATTGATCAGGCAGCTGGCCACCAGTTGGCGTGCGCGATTACTGATGTAGCCGGTTTCCCGTAACTGATTCATGGCCGCGTTGACTATCGAATACTGGGTATTGCCCTCGCACCAGGCCTTGAATCGATGGCCATAGAAGGTCACCGGGCGGCGTTTACGTTGCACGCCATCGCGGCTAAACAACCGCCCCCCGTGTTTAAGGGCATACCAGAAGAAATACTCGCGCCAGAGCAGCTCAAACCAGAGCCAGTAGGTCGAATCGTTACGGGTGTGCTGACGTTCGTATTGTTCGATGGCGGCAACCACCTCCCGCACTGACAGGCAGCCGTTCGCCAGCCAGGGGGAGAACTTGGAGGATGAGCCCCAGTCGTCCAGCGCATTGCGGGTTTCCTTGTAGTTGGCAATGCGATGTTGTCCGAATACGAAGGCTTGCAGCTGTGCCAGGCCGGCTTCCTCACCGCCGGTGAATGGTGACCGATGTATCGGTTCCGGTATCGGCGGGCACAGGCCCCGGTTATCTTCGGGGAATCCCGGGGGTGGTGGCAGTGCGCTGACGGTTCGAATCCTGAGGGTGTGGTCCGGTTGCTCAGCTTTCTCCACCTGCTTGCGGAATTGCGAGAAGGTATCGGGCAGCTCTGCCAGTTCCATGGGAAGCTGGCCTTCCGCAAACATGCCCAGGGTTTCGAACTGCTGAAACGTCACTTCCGGCAGGCGGGTTTTGAGGGCCTGCCACTGCGCGGCTTCTTCGGTGCCGGGTAGGCGTGAGCGGATCAAACGCTGCACGCCGTGCTCACGGGCCAGCTCTGGCAGAACGATTTCCGGTTCGCCCCAGGCGATATGAAGTCGTTGCCCCAGGGGCCGCAGGCTCCGTTCCAGTGCCATCAGACTTTGCCACAGGAAGCGCCAACGATGATCACCCAGTGCACGGCACTGAAACCGGTCACCGGTAAACCAGCGCGGGTCTACGACAAAGACACACAACAGCATGTCTGAACGGGCCGCGGCCAGCAAGGCCGGGTTGTCGTGCAAACGAAGGTCGCGGGTAAACCAGTAAAGGGTATGCAACGTATACACCTCTTCGTTAGATAGTAAACCGTTTAGTGGTACGCCTGCTGATTCGAAAAGGATCTGAAAACACGATGAAGGAATACCTCGGGGCGCCGATATAACGCTACCCACGGAACAGGATGTCAGTGGTTACCGATCAATGTAAGAGTAAAACGACGATGTTTCTGACCCGAAAGCAAAAGCAAGACATGGCCGATTGCCAGGCCCGTGCCAGCCAATGCCAGGCTGTGTACAGTGCTATCCGCCACGCGGTGGCGACGATTGAATTTACCACGGACGGGCTGATCGTGGATGTAAACGATCTGTTCCTTGACGTGGTGGGCTACCACCGGGATGAGGTGGTGGGGAAGCACCACAGCCTGTTCTGTGATCGTGAAGTGGCAAACTCGGCCGATTACCGGAGGTTCTGGGATGCAATCCGGGCTGGCCAGGCACAGACCGATACCTTCCCGCGCCGGCGCAAGGATGGCGGCAAACTCTGGCTGGAGGCAACCTACTTCCCGGTTTATGGGAACGATGGCCGGGTGCAGCGAGTGATGAAAATTGCCTCGGATGTCACCGCGAAACAGGAGCGCCTGCGGGACCAGCAAGCGGTCTTTGAGTCCGTTGACCGCTCCATGGCAATCATCGAGTTCGAGCCGGACGGCACCATCATTACCGCCAATGCCAATTTCCTTGCCGCGACTGGTTACCGGTTGAGCCAGGTTGAGGGCAAACACCACCGGATGTTCTGTGATCCGGGCTTTTACCGGGATAATCCCGATTTCTGGAAGGGTCTTGCCAGTGGCCAGTTCCGCAGTGGCCGTTTTCATCGCCTGCGCTCAGACGGCAGCGACCTGTGGCTCGAAGCCAGCTATAACCCGATACTGGACGAGCGTGGCCGTGTCACTAAAGTGATCAAGTTTGCCAGTGACATTACCGAACGGGTGGAAAAATCACTGCAGACCCAGGATGCGGCAGCGATTGCATCATCCACCGCCACCCAGACCGCGAATATTATCGGCAAGGCGGATGAGGCCCTGCGCCAGTCCAAAACCACTGCCGAACGCATTGAAGCGGGCGTCGACAAAGCCCGGGCTCTGATTGCTGATCTGAACGAACGGTCGCAAAGCATCGAGAAAATGGTCGATACCATTGCCGGCGTCGCGGATCAGACCAACCTGCTGGCGTTGAATGCGGCCATCGAGGCCGCCCGCGCCGGAGAACATGGCCGGGGCTTTGCCGTGGTGGCCGACGAAGTACGCAAGCTGGCGGCCAGAACCGGCACAGCCACCGATGAAATCGCTGATGTGATTCACACCATTCTGGAGCTGTCTGGTGGCGTGGAAACCCAGATTGCCGAGGTTCTGGCTGTGGCGGTCGAAGGGCGCCGGCAATCCGAGGATGCCGAGGCGGTGATCGCCGAAATCCGCGATGGCGCCAGGGCGGTGCTGGCCGCCATTGATGACATCGGACGGTAAGGCCCGGAAGACCGGGGCGTGCTAGAGTTGTGAACTGTATCAATGTCGGCGCTGGCCGACCGAACCGGACAACAGGAGACTGAACGTGATCAAATCCCGCGCAGCTGTGGCGTTTGAGGCCAACAAACCGCTGGAAATTGTGGAAGTGGATGTGGCGCCGCCCAAAGAAGGCGAAGTACTGGTGAAGATCGTGGCCACAGGCGTGTGCCATACCGATGCCTACACTCTGTCCGGCGCCGACCCCGAAGGCCTGTTTCCGACCATTCTCGGCCACGAGGGCGGCGGCATTGTTGAAGCTGTAGGGCCGGGTGTGACCGGCCTGGAAGTGGGTGACCACGTGATCCCGCTGTACACCGCCGAATGCGGTAAATGCAAGTTCTGCACCTCCGGCAAGACCAACCTGTGTGGCGCGGTGCGCGAAACCCAGGGCAAGGGTGTGATGCCAGACGGCACCTCCCGGTTCTCCTACAAGGGCCAGCCGCTGTATCACTACATGGGCTGTTCCACGTTTTCAGAGTACACCGTACTGCCGGAAATCTCCCTGGCCAAAATCCCTAAGGAAGCCCCGCTCGACAAGGTGTGCCTGCTGGGCTGTGGTGTAACCACCGGGATTGGCGCGGTGCTTAACACTGCCAAGGTTGAAGAAGGCGCCACGGTCGCCATCTTTGGCCTGGGCGGCATCGGCCTGGCAGCCATCATCGGCGCGACTATGGCCAAGGCCGGGCGCATCATTGCGATTGATATCAACCCTGGCAAGTTCGACATCGCCAAGCAGTTGGGCGCCACCGATGTGGTCAACCCCAACGACTACGACAAGCCGCTCCAGGAAGTCATCATCGAGATGACCGATGGTGGCGCCGACTATACCTTCGAGTGTGTGGGCAGCGTGAAGCTGATGCGTGCGGCGCTGGAAGCCTGTCACAAGGGATGGGGTGAAAGCACCATCATCGGTGTGGCCGGTGCCGGTGAAGAAATCAGTGCCCGCCCGTTCCAGTTGGTGACCGGCCGGGTCTGGCGCGGTTCCGCCTTCGGTGGCGTGAAAGGCCGCACCGAGCTGCCGTCTTACGTGGAAAAAGCCGAGAAAGGTGAGATCCCGCTGGATGTGTTCATCACCCACGAGATGAAGCTGGAAGACATCAACAAGGCGTTTGACCTGATGCACGAGGGTAAGAGCATCCGGACTGTGATTCACTTCTGACCACTGCTGACCAGAAGTGAACTCCGGGTCACTTCTGGTCAGACCCTTTCGATGAGGGTAGCAATACCTTGGCCGACGCCTACACACATGGTGCAAAGGGCATAGCGGCCACCGGTGCGCTGAACGTCAGTACCAACGCCGCACGGGTGGATATCAATACCCTGATGAACATCTACCTGTCACGCCTTCAGAACGTTGCGGAGAAGATTCGCCAGGCCGCTCGCGCCTGAAAGCGCAGAGGTGGGCCTGGAAACCAGAATTGCATGGATGAGCTCTGCTGTGACCTTGAGGGAAACAGACAGAATGTGACGGTCAGCCTTCCTGCAGCGCCTGCAGCACAGCCTTGGCAGCGCCTTCGGAAGACGCCGGGTTCTGGCCGGTAATCAGCTTGCCGTCCACCACAATGTGCGGTGCCCAGTCATCGCCCCGGCTGTAACGGGCGTTGTTCTGCTTGAGCATGTCTTCCAGCAGGAAGGGCACAATATTGGTGAGCTGCACAGCGTCTTCTTCGGTATTGCTGAAACCGGTGACTTCACGGCCGCCCACGATGTTCTGGTCCGGTTTTATGAACACATTCTTGAACACGGCAGGAGCATGGCATACGGCGCCGATCACCTTGTCTTGCTCGTAAGCGGTTTTGATCAGGGCTATCGACTTGTCGTCCTCGGCCAGATCCCACAGCGGGCCATGGCCACCGGGGTAGAAGATGGCGTCGTACTGATTCATGTCCACGTCGGCCAGTTTTCTGGTGCTGGCCAGCATTTCCCGGGCATGGGTGTCTTCACTGAACCGCCGGGTGGACTCGGTCAGTGCATCTTCAGCCTCGCTGTTCGGGTCAACCGGTGGCTGGCCGCCTTTAGGGGATGCGAGGGTGATGTCGGCGCCTGCGTCTTTGAATACGTAGAACGGCGCAGTGAATTCTTCCAGCCAGAAACCGGTTTTGTGGCCGGTGTCGCCCATCTGGTCGTGGGAGGTTAGTACCATCAGAATCTTCATGCCAGTCGACCCTCCTGTCGGGAGTCCGGGTGTATTTCGTTCGTCTCACTACATCAAATTGTGATGATCGCTCGGTTTTCAACCGTCAGTACGTTAGCACTGGCATATTGGATGCTCATTAACGGCTATACTGCGAGGGTAGTTATCGCACATGTAACGTCATGGACCAGGACGGATTTATATGAGGTGGATTGCCTTGAAAGGCGTGCTTGCCGGCATTCTGATGCTGCTTTGGGCGCCTGGTGTTCTTTCACAACAGGGCACTGAAACAGTAGAGCCACTGACGGTGACCGTTGGCGTTGACCACTCGCCGCCCTACCGTATTCTCGGGCCGTCGCAAAAAACCGGTCTCTATCTTGAGCTATTCGAGGAGATTGCGGACCGGCTAGGCTGGCGTGTGCAGTACCGGGAGGCGCCATTCCGGCGCATCCTGCTGCTGATGCGCAGGGGTGAGGTGGATGTCGTGCTGGGGCCGCTGCGTACCGAAGAGCGGGAAGAATTCATGACCTTCGTGGCTCCGGCTTTTCCGCCGGAGCGGCGCTTGTTTTTCTACCTGAACGAGAGTAACCGTATTGAGCGATACAACGATCTTCCGGGAAAAGTCATCGGTATTCTTGAGGGCGCCCGTTACTTTACCCGGTTTGACAACGATCAGGCTCTGCGTAAAGAGTCTGCGGCCCACTACGAAAACCTGATGATGATGCTTCAAAGAGGGCGGGTTGATGTCGTGGTGGCCCCCGAGCTGGTTGGATTGTATACGCTGAGAGCCCAGGGGATAGAAGCGAACATTTCACCGTTCTTTGTACCGGGTGATCGTTCCTGGATTGCGGTTTCGAACCAGTCTCCTGCCCGCCGTTATGCAGAAGATATAAGGGCGGCCCTGAAGCTGATCGAGCGCGAGGGGATTCGGGAAGACCTTGTGCTGAAGTACCAGGAACAAACAGCCTATTGATCGATTTCTGTATTTGATATCGATGCGCCCCTGATTTGAGGAACTTAGGGTGCTTACCTTTGTCTGTGATCGTTTGACAGGTTTTGGCAAAGGAACTGGTATGAAGACGATTCGATTGTGGGATCTCCCCACCCGGCTGTTCCACTGGTTACTGGTAATTGCTGTGGTTGGCGCAGTGGCGACGGTCAAACTGGGCGCTGGCTGGATGGCCTGGCATGAGCGTTTTGGACTGGCGGTTGTCGGCTTGCTGGCGTTCCGGGTGGTCTGGGGGCTGGTGGGCTCCACATACGCGCGCTTTAGTCAGTTTATATCGGGGCCAGGGGCGATGATCCGTTATCTTAGGGGTCAGTGGCAGGGCGCAGGCCACAATCCCCTTGGTGCCTGGTCGGTGCTGTTGTTACTGGGACTGTTCGGTTTTCAGGCGGTTACCGGTTTATTTGCCAATGATGAAATTGCCTTTAACGGCCCACTCTATCGGCTGGTGTCGTCGGGCTGGAGCGATACCCTGAGCAGCTGGCACCGTCTCATGGAATGGGGGCTGTACGCCGTGGTTGCCCTTCATGTCCTGGCGGTGCTGTTTTACACCCACGTGCGTAAGGATAATCTGATAAAGCCGATGGTGACTGGCCGAAAGCAGGTTAAGAGCTCAGAGCTGAAAGACGCCAGCGGCGGTGGCTGGCTGGCAATGATCATTGCACTGGCGATTGCCGTTGCTGTGGTCTGGGCGGCGAGTGGCGGACTGATTCCGCCACCGCCGCCACCGCCCCAGAATCTGGGTTGGTAAGCCCCTTGGCCTACTTGGCGCGGAAGTTGTCGTGGCAAGCCTTGCAGGTTTCACCGACTTTGGCGAACTGGCGTGCAATCGCGGCCTGGTCGCCGGCTGAAGCCAGTTCCTGCAGTGCGTTGGCTTCACGGACGAAGCTGACCGCAATTTCCTGAACCTTCATCGGCTCCTCAAAGAAGTTGGGCTTGAGGCGGGTGTTCTCGGCCCGGTCATTGGCGCTGTCACGGCTGTAAAGCACGCTCATGCCGGAGTTGGCCACGGCTGCAATGGCTTTGGCGGCTGCGGCAACCTGGTTCTGGTCAAACGCTACGGAGCCATCCACGGTCTGGGCCTTGATTTTGCCCATGTTCCAGGACGCAAACTGGTAGGCGGCCTGGCGGGTTTCGATCTGGTCTTCCACGCTCATCTGGGCCACGGTCGGGGTTGAGATCGCGGCCGCAAGCACCGCAACGGAAACAAAACGTTTATTCATTCCAGGTCCCTCTCTTGGTGTGATTGGTGATAATGCAAAAATGCTCTATAAAGGCGTGGTTATAAGCATGCTACCTGTATAGACTCATTCCTGACAGCTATAAGAAACGAAAGTTCAATCTGAGGAGTTGCACGATGTCGATCTGGACGGTTACCCCTAATCTTGAGCAAATGACAGAGGCCAGCAAAAACACCGCGGTCAGTCATATGGGCATTGAATACCTCGAAATCGGTGACGATTATGTGAAAGGCCGGATGCCGGTGGATGAGCGCACCGTCCAGCCATTCGGGATCCTGCATGGTGGTTCCTCCGTTGTGTTGGCGGAAACGCTGGGCAGCATGGCTGCCAACTGTTGCCTGAAAGATAAAAATACGGTCGCTGTGGGGCTGGATATTAATGCCAATCATATTCGGCCTGTTACCGGGGGATGGGTCTATGGCACGGCGAAGGCCATACACATCGGCAGTGCAACGCAAGTATGGGAAATCCGCCTGGAAAACGATCAAGGCAAGGTGACCTGCATTTCCAGGTTGACCATGGCGGTAACCCGCCGCTCGTAAGAAAACAGG
The DNA here is from genome assembly GCF_030541085.1 of Marinobacter sp. ST-43. Classification (NCBI taxonomy): domain Bacteria; kingdom Pseudomonadati; phylum Pseudomonadota; class Gammaproteobacteria; order Pseudomonadales; family Marinobacteraceae; genus Marinobacter; species Marinobacter sp. ST-43. Next base: position 14,545 of record NZ_JASSVO010000013.1, on the reverse strand, counting down.
GAGCGATGGCTCCCTGATTCCGACCTTGCGCGTCGATTTGCGAAATAAGCTCGCCATCCTTGATTAATATCAAAAGAAAATCGTTTGCCGGGACTGTCGCCCTGCTATACTTAAAATAGTTGAGGATGTTAACTAAATGCCATGAGGTTATTCCTCACGGGAAGGTTTCACTGTGCTGAAAATTCGTTGTAACAGGGTGTCTTCGAAAGCGCACAAGTCCTGGTATGCGTTGCTCTTTTTGCTATGCGCATCCTTTGGTCTGCGAGCTGCCCCTTTGTCTGAGTGCTCAACGCTGAGAGTGAGTGGTAATCCGGAGTATCCGCCTCTCCTATGGCCGAGCGTGGCGTCGCCGGATCTTTTAGATGGCGCGGTTCCTCAGTTCCTGCGGGAATTGGCTGAGCCCCTGGGTATCAAGGTCAGTGTCCGCAACATTGGGTCCTGGGCGCGGGTGCAGCGGTTGGCAGAGTTGGGGGAGATCGATCTGGTGGCCGGGGCCTTTATCACGGCAGAAAGATTGGGCTACCTGGATTATATTCTGCCGCCCATGATGCACCTCGATACCAATGTCTGGGTGCCGCGGCGAAGGATGTTTGAGTATCGGCACTGGCCGGACCTGGAGGGGAAACAAGGCAGCACCCTGATCGACAACAGTTTCGGTGAGCGGTTCGACAGCTTTGCCGCCGATCACCTGGATATCCTCGGCGTCCGCTCCATTCACCAGTCCTACCTGATGGCCGATATCGGTCGTATCGATTATGTACTGTACGAGTTGTTGCAGGGGCGGGCGAAGCTGGCCCGGTATGGCATGTCGAATGACTTTGTGGCGCTGGAGCCCCCTGTGAGTAGAGAAGGCCTGTTCTTCGCGTTTCCGAAACTTTCCCGCTGCAATAGCAAAGCCTTGCGAGAGGCTTTTGCAGCCAGGTTGCTGGAGTTGACGGAGCAGGGCAGGCTGGAAGAGTTGATTGAAGAGTATCTCATCCGGTATACCGAGGAGGGCCGTTAGCGAGGCCTTCTTGGGTTTAGGTGGCCAGTGTCACTCTGCTTCTTCCTTTGGCCTTGGACTGGTACATGGCCTCGTCTGCGCGACACATCAGATCTTCCAGTCTGCGGTCGCCGTTTCCCAGGCTACTGATTCCGATACTTGCCGACGGCGAGATTCTGCTTTTCTCGTAAGACACCACCAGATTACAAAGCAAGGCCAGCAAGCGGCTCGCCAACACGTGTGCCATCGTCATGTCGGTGTCCGGTAGCAGAATGGCGAATTCCTCTCCGCCCATTCTGGCCACAATATCGCAATCCCGAATCCGGGCTTTCAGTAGCCCGCTGACCTGCTTCAACACTTCATCGCCCGCCTGGTGACCGTAGGTATCGTTGATGATCTTGAAGTGATCCAGATCCATCATGACCAGAGTCAGTGGTGTCTGATGCCTGGCAGACTGGTTCAGCAGTTGCTCTCCGAACTCGAAGAACGCGCGTCGGTTATGCAGCCCGGTAAGTTCATCCTCCAGCGCTGCTGCCCTGGCTTTTTCGTGGGCTGCCCGCAGCTCCAGCTCCATCTGTTTACGTTCGGTAATATCAGTGGCAATCTCCAACCTTACCAGGCGGCCATCGGTCCAGCGGATCGCCTGGTCACGGCACTGGTACCATCGTTGGTCCAGTTGATTCTGGAACTCCCAGACATGGGGTTTGTTGGGCTCGCCCTGATCATTGATCAGCAGGTGATTGGTGCAGAAGCTGCATGGGCCGTCACCGTTCTGAAGCACCTGCCAGCATTTTCGGTTGCCAACGTCACCCCAGATCTGCCGGCCGTAAGCGTTCATGTACAGCAGATCGTGTGTTGTAAAATCGGAGACGTACACCAGGGCATCCAGATTATCGAGTACGGCCTGAAGACCTTCCGGGGGTGTTTCCTCGGTGGCTGGCGGTGTCTGATCCCGGTGAACGGGCAGATTCAGTGACGGAATGCCGGATTTCATGGGGTGTGCGCTGTCTGTTTTTTATTCAGTTTAATTTCCAGTATGGCTTTTGTCATACGACGCTGTCTGCAAAAGCGTGTAAGGTTTGCGGACATTACCTACGTTGGCCGGACAGCCGGGCCAACGAAATTCTGGCTTCATGAGGGTTTGGAAAGGGATGAAGGTGTCCGGGGAAAACTGCCCCTGCGGTAGCGGGAAAGCCTACCTGCTGTGTTGTCAGCCCTGCCATGCAGGCGCGCCTGCCACCACACCGGAGGCGTTGATGCGTTCCCGGTTCAGTGCCTTTGTGGTGAAGGATGCCGATTATCTGCTCGAGACCTGGCATCCGGAGACCCGGCCGGCGGAACTGGATCTTTCCGGCTCACCGGAATGGGTTTCGCTGCAGATACTCTCCTCCAGTGCCGGTGTCGACACGGGCCGGGTTCACTTCCGGGCGGTCTATCGTGCCGGTGGTGGTTGGGGTTATCTGGAAGAGCGATCAGACTTCAGCAAAGAGAATGGCCGCTGGTTCTACCGGGAGGGCGAAACCCGCGAGGGAATGCTGAAGCCCGGTCGAAACGACCCCTGCCCCTGTGGCAGTGGTCGCAAGTTCAAGGCCTGTTGTCTTTAAACGTTCTATTCGAATTTCGGCAGATCCGGCTGAGCGACCTCTTTACCCGCTTCCAGCCAGGCGTCAAAGCCGCCTTCAATGGATTGTACGTTCATATAGCCCATCTCTTTCAGCGCTTTGGCGCTGAGTGCTGCACGGCCGGAGGTTTTGCAGTAGAGCACAATTTTCATCTGCCGGTTCTCCAGTGCAGGGTCGTTGGTGAACTTGAATTCGAGCATGCCCCGGGAAACATTGACGGCCCCGGGGATGTGGCTGGCCCGGTATTCATCGGCATCCCGCACATCCAATAGCAAATCGGCATTTTTGATGGCCGCCTCGGCGCTGGCCAGCGGCACCTCCTGAATGTCTTTTTTGGCTTCGGCAACAAGATCGTGAGCAGTCTTCATGGCAGTTCCCTTTGAGCGTGGGTGTATCCGTTCAGGTTAAGGCATTTGCCACGGGTGAGCCACCTATGGGTTGCCTGTGACTAAGGCATGAGCCTTTGGCGACGGGGTTTGTGTTAGATTGGCAGGCTGTACAATGAGGAAGCTATGAAACCGCTGAATGACACCACCAAAGGCGTGGTCTATGGGTTAGGTGCCTATACCCTGTGGGGAAGTTTTCCCCTGTATTTTGCCCTGTTCAAGGGCATTCCTTCGTGGGAGGTGCTGATTCACCGGGTGATCTGGTCCTGCCTGTTTCTGGCGCTGGTCATTTCGATACTCAAGCGCTGGCCGCCGGTGGTGGCGGCACTGCGACAGCCGCGCCGGCTGGGGTATGTGCTGGGTTGTGCCGTGTTTATTGCCCTGAACTGGGGTATCTATATTTATGCGGTGGAAACCCGCCATGTGTTGCAGGCCAGTCTGGGTTATTTCCTGACGCCGCTGGTGAACGTGGCCATGGGGCTGTTGATCCTGGGTGAGCGTATTTCGCGGCTGCAGGCTGCGGCGGTGGGTCTGGCGGCGGTTGCGATTCTCTATCAGCTGTTGCTGCTGGGCGAGCTGCCGTGGATTACGCTGGTACTGGCGTTCAGCTTCGGCACCTATGGCCTGATGCGCAAGAAAGTCGAACTTGATGGCCTTTCCGGTCTGTTTGTTGAAACGCTGTTATTGCTGCCGTTGGGCTTGCTGACCCTGGCCCGGCTTTCATCGCAGGGGCTGTCGCACTTTTCGGACAGCACCTACAGCGCATTGTTACTGGCCTCCAGTGGCGCGGTGACCGCCATCCCGCTGCTGGCTTTTGCCGGGGCTGCGCGCCGTTTGAAGCTGTCTACCGTGGGCTTTCTTATGTACATCAACCCCACGATCCAGTTTCTGATCGCGCTGTATATCTTCCATGAGCCGCTTAGCACCGCCAAACAGGTGAGCTTTGTGATGATCTGGGTGGCGTTGGCAATATACTCGTGGTCGGCCTGGGTGGGCCGATCGAACAGAGAGGCTTCGGCATGAAACAACCCATCAGCGGCTATCACAAAGACGGGGAAAGCCATTGGGTAGCGCAGCTGGCGTGTGGCCATAACCAGCACGTGCGCCATGATCCGCCCTGGGTAAACCGGCCCTGGGTTGTCACGGTGGAAGGCCGGCAATCCATGTTGGGGGTTAAGCTGGATTGCCGGAAATGTGATGACGATGCGCCTGCGGATGTCCGTCCGGGGAGTCCGGAAGGACCTCAGTCTCCCGATCAGGCCAGGGTTTCCAGATAGGCTTCCAGTTCGTTGGCGAGCCAGCCCACCACGGCGCCTCCTTGCGCCTGCTCTGACTCCAGCGCACTGAACACTTTCCACCAGCGGGCGCTGCGGTGGTGGATGGTTTTCAGCTGTTCCTTGCGCAATGCCTCAGCAATCAGGGGTAAGGGTAAATCCGCCCAGCCAGCGCCATCAATCACCGCATCCCGCATCAGTTCGTATTGGGTAAAGGCGAGGTAGTTGGCGGTTTCCGGGGATTCGGCCACCAGTTGGGCGTCGAGCATGTAGGCCAGGGTGATTTCCGTGTGGCTGACCAGGTCGTCCTGAGTGACCCGTTTCAGCTGACTCAGGGGGTGATCCGGCGCTGCCACGGTGAGCATGCGCACATCAGCCAGTTCCCGAAACCATTGATAACCTTCGTTCAGCAATTCCGGCATCAGGCCATAGGCCACATCCACGGACTGGTTGCGAACCAGCGGCGCCAGTTCCCGGGGCGAGGCAAGGTAAACCGACAGGCTGGTCTGGGGGAAGCGTTGTTTCAGCCGGCGCAGAATGTCCCGCCAGATATCTTCCGGAATGGCATCGTCCCGGGCAATGCGCAGGACCGATTCGGCACCACTCAGGTGGTGCTGGCAGCGAGCCCTGATCTGGCTGGCAACCTGGTCGAATCGCCGGCAGTCGGTCAGGATGGACTGGCCGATGGCCGTCAGGTGCAGTTGATTGCCGCTGCGTTCAAACAGCTCCACCCCCAGTTCATCCTCCAGGGACGCCAGCACGGTACTGACGGTGGTGCGGCTGCGGTTCAGTTCCCGGGCCGCCGCGGCCACGCTGCCGTTGCGCACAACCGAGAGGAAGGTCTTGATCTGTGACGTTTTCATGGTTTGCTCTTTGCGACGGATTTTCCGTCGCTCAGCGACTCACACCTGTTGAATGATGCCGCTAATATGGCAGCAATTCTCAGGAGGTCAAAATGTTTACTTCTCTGGCGCGGGAAAACCTGGCGCTGACATTATCAGCGGTGGGCGCGGGCCTGTTTGCGCTCGCCGGTATTACCTGGGGTCTTTGGGTCGATTCCCTGGTTATTATCTTCGATGGTGCCTATTCCCTGATCAGCCTCGGGTTGTCGCTCCTGTCACTCTATGCCGCCCGCCTGGTTCGCCGGCCGGCCAATGACGATTACCCATTCGGGATGGGGGCCGTGGAGCCGCTAGTGATCGCTGTGAAAGGTCTGGTGATTGCAGTGGTGTGTATCTTGTCGCTGGTATCGGCGGTGGTGTCGCTGCTTCAGGGCGGCCGTGCCGTGGCGGCGGACATGGCAATGATCTTTGGTGCGGTGAACGTGGTGGGGTGTCTGGCGGTCTGGGCGTATCTACGGTGGTCAAGTCTGCGCAATGGTTCGGGGCTGGTGCAGGCGGAACAGCGCCAGTGGCTGATGGACAGTGCCCTAAGCGCTGCCGTAATGATTGGTTTTGGCGCGGCCTGGCTGCTGGAACGCAGTCATTGGGCGGAGCTGGCCGTGTATGCCGACCCGGTAATGATGCTGGTGATTTCGGTCTACTTTATGACGGTGCCGGTGAAGATGGTTCTGGAGTCAGTTCGGGAGCTGTTGCTGGCGGCACCGAAAGACGATGCACTGGACGACATCCATGAGACCCTGGAAGACCTGGGCCTGAATCCGGAACAGGTCCGGGTGGCCAAGCTCGGCCCGAACCTTCTTCTTGAGGCCCGCATGATCCGGATCTGACCGGGCCTCAGAGGTTTAGCCCTCCCATAGCCAGTACCTGCCTGCGGGTATCGGCTTTCTCCCGCTCAAGTTTGCCAAGCAGTGACACCCCGTCGCACTCCGGATGGTCGGCGAGGAATCGCCGGGTCAGCTCGATCTGGACATGCAGATCCTGGAAACGGCCGTACAGATCCTGTCGCTGGCGTAGCTCTTTCCGGAATGGCTTGCTGTACCGGGCATCCAGTTCCAGAAGATAGCGGATACGCTTGAGGTTCTTGCGCAGCTGGTGCAGGGCTTCATCCGGAGCGGTGTGCAGCAGTTCTGCGGTTTTTCGGTTGAACTGCTTCAGGCGCCGGTTTGTCGCGGCCTGGATGTCTTTTTTCCGCAGGTTTGCAGCCAGCTTATGAAAAGATTTGGACTCAATGTAGTCTTGCCAGCGCGACAGGCTTTGCTGGTAGCGTTTCTGGCCAAGGCGTTTGGCCAGTTTGCGCTGTGCTTTAGATGCCCTGAGCCGCGCCCAGTCGGTCAGCGTGGTGCAGAGTTGTGGGTTGTCGTGGCACAGCTCGGGGATATCCTGAAGAAATACGTGCAGATCCCGCAGGGCGCTGGTGGCCCGGGCATGTCGCTTCAGTTCGCGAATATGCTCCTGTAATTGGCGATCGCCGGTAATCTCGGCCAGGGGTTCGGCAATGGCCCGACTGCGGCGAAGGGCAATGCGGTATTGGTGCAGGAATTCGTCATCCAGCCCCAGCATCACCCCAGGGGTCAGAAGTTCCAACTGGTTGTTCAGCTGCTGTAAAACCTCCGGGAGCGTGTTCTGGTCCAGATCAGTGGCGTCGGGACTGGCTTTTCGGTTCTTGCGCCGGAATTCGTTGTAACTGAAATCACGAGGCGTCAGGAAGGTTTCCAGTGCACCCTTGTTTTTGTCCACTTTCTTCCAGTGCCTTACCGGCAGCCGGATCTCCAGGATACTGGCGGTTGGCAATTCGAACGGAGCCTGGGGTACCAGAAAGGCGGCCAGTTCGAGTAATGCCGGGTTGTGGCCGATGAGGGTGATGCGGTTCTGGTTGTTATCCAGATTCTGCAGCCAGCGTAATAGACGCCGGAAGTCGAAGGTGTAAAGCTCATCTTCGGTGCGGACATGGTCCGGCTGGGCGTCGACGCTGAGTGCACCTGCCAGCGTTTGCTGGGCTCGCACAGCGGGGCTTGAATAAATGGCACCGGACAGCGCGCCGAGGCATTTCATTGCCCGCGCGAGCGGCGCAAGCTGGCTTTGGCCTCTGTCATTCAGTGGGCGTTTCTGGTCGCAGAGGCTGTCGTCGTTCCAGCTCGATTTGGCGTGGCGGATAAGGAAAAGCCGTTTCATGCATGCTTGCTCATGAGCTGAATGTTCAGACCTTAGTCTGACACAGCCTCAAGTCGTTTACATGACGGCCGATACGTATTTAGACGTATGACGCTGATATGACGGGCTTGTTTACATAAAAACCTGTTCCTGACCTGCGTTTGGTATACAGCTTTTAACAAACTGCAACGGAGTGCGGGCTGCGTTTGTGCATAATCAAAGGATTACAAGAAATGACCCCGGAGCGAAGACCATGACCTTCATGAGCAACCTGACCATCAGAACACGGCTTCTGATTGGTGTATTGGTGCCTGTACTGATTACGGCTGGAACAATTGCATGGATTACGGCGAACCAGATCCGGGCCAATGGAGAGGCAGAGTTGCAACGCCTCGAGCAGGAACTGTTGGAAGCGCGCAAGGAAGGTTTGAAAAATCTGGTTGAAACCGCGAAATCCGTGGTGCTTGAGGCCAAGTCCACTCCCGGTTTTTCGGAGCAGGAGGCGCAGGAAGAGGCGCGAGAGCGGTTGCGGTCAATCAAGTTCGGTCAGAATAACTATGTCTTCGCCTACGATCGCAGTCTGTTCAATCTCGCATATGCACCGGACCCCTCCAAGGAAGGCCCGACTACCAATCCGAACACCCAAAAGCTGGTTCGCGGGTTGTTTGACGCGGCAGGTGACGATGGCTTCATGCCTTATGAGTGGACCAACCCTGCTACCGGCCAGGTGGAACCGAAAGTCTCCTACTCCACTATCATTCCGGGCTGGGACTGGATGATAGGTTCCGGCGTGTATGTAACCGATGTTCAGAGAGCGGTGGCCGCTGCCCGGCAAGAAATTGATGCAACCATGACATCTGCTATGGGCTTCATTTTACTGCTGACCATTGTGGTGGTGGTGATTTCACTGGTAATCGGGTTGGTCATTGGCCGCACCGTGACTGCGCCGCTGAACAAGGTCAGCGACATGATGCGGGAGATTGCCGACGGTGAAGGCGATCTGCGCCAGCGCCTGCCGGAAGATGGTAAAGATGAACTGGCCGTTCTGGGTCGCCGCTTCAACCATTTTATCATCAAGATTCAGGACACCATCCGTGAGGTGGGGTCCACCACCGACCAGGTAGCTTCAGCCGCTGAAGAACTCAGCCGGGTGGCGAATGAAACCCGCCAGTCGGTTCAGGAGCAGGGTTCGGAAACCGACCAGATTGCTTCGGCCATCAACGAAATGGCGGCAACGATTCAGCAAATCTCCGGCAACGCCAATGAGGTAGAAGGCGCAGCTTCCGATGCGGACCGCATGGCCAAAGAGGGTGGCGAGACCATCAATAGCGCCCAGGGGGCGGTCAATCAGCTGTCCCAGGAAATGGAAGATACCGCCCGCAGCATCAATGCCCTGGCCGAGAAGTCGAACGATATCCAGCAGGTGCTGGACGTGATTCACGCGGTGACCGAGCAGACCAACCTGCTGGCCCTGAACGCTGCCATTGAGGCAGCCCGGGCCGGCGAGCATGGTCGCGGCTTCTCGGTGGTTGCCGACGAAGTGCGCCAGCTGGCCAAGCGGTCTGCCGAATCGGCTGATCAGATCCGGGAAATGATTGATGGCTTTGTGGCGGAGTCCAAGGCTTCGGTGGAACGTATGAACAACTCCCGCAAGAGTTCAGAAGCGACTGTTGAGCGCATCAATCACGCCACCAATGCACTGAATACCATCGTGACCTCGGTGACTCAGATCCACGATCAGGTGACGCAGATCGCCACCGCCGCTGAACAGCAGAGCCAGGTGGCGGAAGAGATCAACCAGAACGTGGTGCGGATTGTCGACGCGGCCCAGCGCAGCGACACCGGCGTGACCCAGACCAATGAAGCCAGCCACGAACTGGCCCGGCTGGGTGAGAACCTGCGCGAGCTGGTTGGTCAGTTCAAGGTCTGATTGCCCGCACAAGAAAGCCGGCCCGCCACATTGGCGCGGTCGGCTTTCGTCGTTATGATGGATCATTCAGGCATGTTTGAATCAAAAATCGATAACAATGGAAGCCAACACTATGTCCCTGCGTAAAACCTTGCTGGCGGCAGTCAGCACTCTTGGCCTGCTGGCCAGCCCTTTCGCGGTCTCTGAAGAAACCTTTACCCTGCGTCTCGCGGAAACCTGGGGGCCAAATTCCGGCCTGCTGGGGGATGCGCCCCGCAACATGGCAGCCATGGCCGAGGAAATGTCCGGCGGCCGCCTGAAGATCCGGATTGATTCCTCCAACAAGCACAAGGCGCCTTTCGGTATTTTCGATCTGGTCCGTAATGGCCAGTACGACATGGGCCACACGGCTTCTTATTACTACAAGGGCACCATTCCCAACGCCATGTACTTCACCACCATACCCTTCGGCATGATTGCACCGGAGATGTATGCCTGGTTCTACCACGACGAAGGCATGGAGCTGATGCAGAAGGTGTATGAACCCTTTGGTCTGTTGTCCTTCCCGGGTGGCAACACCGCCAATCAGATGGGTGGCTGGTTCCGTAAGGAAATCAAGTCACTGGATGATCTGAAAGGCCTGAAAATGCGCACCCCCGGCTTTGCCGGAGAGGTTATGTCGGAAGTGGGCGTGGCGGTAACCAACCTGCCACCGGGCGAGCTGTATACCGCGCTTGAGCGTAACACCATCGACGCCGTTGAATGGGTTGGCCCGGCACTGGACCTGCAGATGGGCTTTCACCAGATTGCCAAGTATTACTACTCCGGCTGGCAGGAGCCCAATGCCGAAGTGCAGTTCCTGATCAACAAGAAAACCTGGGATAAGCTGCCGGCTGATCTGCAGGCCATCCTGCGGGTCTCCATGCGCACCGCAGCGTATGACATGTATATCCAGAGCACCCACGAAAGCGGTTTGGCCTGGGAGAAGATGAAGCAGGAATACCCGGATGTGACCCACAAGGTGTTTCCGCCGGAAGTTATTACTGCCCTGCGTGAAACCACCAACCGCCTGCTGGATGAATTTGCCGAGAAGGACGAGCTGGCGAACGAAATCATCACCTCACAGCGCGAGTACCTGAAGCAGGTTCGCCCCTGGACCAACATCTCGGACAAGGCGTACCTGAACAGCGTCGCCGACCAATAAGACCGGTGCGTGACAGCCCGGCCTGGTAAGGCCGAAAAACAAGAGGGGCGTGGTCAGGGAATATCCGCACGCCCCTTTTTGTTTGCGTCTGTTTCTGGAAAAATACGCCGCTCAAACTTTGGGCAGGGCCGATGAAACAGACACTGCTATCTCTGAGCAATCTCACCAAACAGTTCGACGGCAAAAAAGTGCTGGATTCTCTGGATCTGGACATTTTTGACGGCGAGTTCATTACCCTCCTGGGGCCCTCCGGTTGCGGCAAGACCACCTTGTTGCGGATGATGGCGGGTTTCGAGCATCCGGATGACGGCACCATCGCCCTGGGCGATCAGGACCTGACTCACACTCCGCCGGAACACCGGCCGCTGAACACGGTCTTCCAGAACTACGCGCTGTTTCCCCACATGTCGGTGTTCGACAACGTGGCCTATGGCCTGAAAATGGAGAAGCGGCCAAAGCAGGAAATCCGGGAGCGGGTCGAGGATGCCCTGGCCATGGTCCAGCTTGAGGACTTCGCCCGGCGCAAGCCGCATCAGTTGTCCGGTGGCCAGCAGCAGCGGGTGGCCATTGCCCGTGCGGTGGTCAAGCGCCCGAAGGTACTGCTGCTGGATGAGCCGTTGTCGGCGCTGGACTACAAATTGCGCCGCACCATGCAGGTGGAGCTCAAACGCCTGCAGCGGGAGCTGGGCATCACCTTTGTGTTTGTCACCCACGATCAGGAAGAAGCCCTGTCCATGTCCGACCGGGTGGTGGTGCTGAAAGATGGCCTGATCCAGCAACTGGGGACGCCGCGGGAAGTCTACGAGCGCCCGGCCAACCTGTTTACTGCCCGCTTTGTCGGTGAAACCAACTTCTTCCCGGGCCGGGTGGACAAAGCCAACGGCGATGACACCATCACCGTGGACGTGTTCGGTCTGAAGCGTACCTTCCGCAAGCCGGATTTCCCGGTCTCCGGTGGCCAGTCCCTGCATGTGCTGTTGCGCCCCGAGGATATCCGGGTACTGGCGCCGGACGATGAGGATGGTGTGGCTGGCAAGATCGTAGAGCGTAACTACAAGGGCAGTACCCTGGATTCGGTGATTCATCTTGAGGATGGCACCGAGGTGCTGGCGTCGGAATTCTTCGACGAAGACGACCCTACCTTCGACTATCGCCTTGGCGAGCCGGTCAAAGTGAGCTGGGTTGATGGCTGGGAATGGCTGTTACCCACAGAGCCGGAAGCTCTGCCAGAGGAAGAAGGCACCGATGCGTAGCCTGACACAGCAGCCGTTCAGAACGGCCGTGCTGGTGCTGGTCTGGGGCTGGTTGTTGTTTCTGGTGCTGACCCCCAACCTGCTGGTGGTCGGTGCCAGTGTAATGACCCGGGACCCGGGCTCCTTCATTTCGCTGCCGCTGACCCTGGATGCCTACCGGCAACTGCTCAATCCGCTGTACCTGGAAGTGTTCCTGCACTCCCTGTATATGGCGGCCATGACGACGCTGGTGTGTCTGCTGATCGGCTACCCGTTTGCGTGGGCGTTGTCCAAGGTCGGCAAACGCAATCAGGTGCTGCTGATCTTCCTGCTTATCGTGCCGTTCTGGACCAATTCCCTGGTGCGAACCTACGCCCTGAAGTTGATCCTGGCCACCAATGGCCTGCTCAACAACGCGCTGATGTCGCTCGGGGTGATCGAGGAGCCCATGCAGCTGCTGTATACCGAAGGAGCCGTGATTATCGGGCTGGTGTATCTGTTGTTGCCGTTCATGATCCTGCCGCTCTACTCGGTGTTTGAAGACCTGCGGGAAGACTACCTGAGGGCGTCGCACGATCTGGGCGCGGGGCGCCTGTCCACGTTTATCCATGTGATCGTGCCGCTGACCCTGCCGGGGGTGCTGGCGGGCATCATGCTGGTGCTGTTGCCGGCCATGGGGTTGTTCTTTGTGCCTGATATTCTGGGCGGTTCCCGCAACCTGCTGGTGGGTAACGTCATCAAGAACCAGTTTCTGGATGCCCGCAACTGGCCCTTTGGTGCCGCTGCCAGCATCCTGCTGACCCTGGCCATGGCGTTCCTGATGTTCGCCCACCGCCTGAGTAAACGGCGGATCGGGGAGGACGGTGTATGAATCGCTGGCTGCCCCGCACCTACCTGACGCTGGTGTATCTGCTGCTGTACGTGCCTATCGTGGTACTGGTGGTATTCTCCTTCAACGATTCCCGCACCGGTTACGAATGGGGTGGCCTGAGCCTGCGCTGGTACGAAGCCCTGTTGAACAACCGGGCCATGGTGCAGGCCATGTGGAATTCCCTCTGGCTGGCGCTCTCCGCGGCCACTGTGTCCACGTTGATCGGCGCGCTCACCGCACTGGCACTGCACCGATACCGGTTCCGGGGCAAGAAAGTGCTCAATGGCATGTTGTTTGTGGTGATGATGTCGCCGGAGATTGTACTGGCGATTTCGCTGCTGGCGCTGTTTCTGCTGGTCGGCCTTCAGCTGGGCTATGTATCCCTGTTGCTGGCCCACGTTACCTTCTGCCTGCCCTTTGTGGTCATCACCGTGATGGCCCGCCTCAGCGGGTTTGACGAACGCCTGCCGGAGGCTGCCCGGGATCTGGGAGCCAACGATTTCACCATGACCCGCACGGTACTGATTCCGGTGATCATGCCGGCCTTACTGGCAGGCTGGCTGCTGGGGTTTACACTGTCACTGGACGACGTGGTGGTCAGTACGTTTGTCAGTGGCCCGAGTTATGAAATTCTGCCGTTGCGCATCTATTCCATGGTGCGGGTGGGCCTGAAGCCCGAAGTGAATGCCCTTGGCACCCTGCTACTGGTATTCTCACTGGTCATGTTGATCTTGTCTCAATGGATACTGTTAAGGAGCAAACGATGAAGAAACTGGCACTGGCCGGCCTGCTGGCGGTGGGCCTGACTGGCTGCAGTGGTTCTGAGGAGCCCAAGGTTCTGAACCTGTACAACTGGTCTGAGTACATGCCCCAGGAAGTTCTGGATCGCTTTACTGAGGAAACTGGTATCCAGGTGGTCTACACCACCTACGACAGCAACGAAGCCATGTATGCCCGGCTGAAACTGCTGGATGAGAGCGCCGCCTACGACCTGGCCGTGCCCTCCACCTACTACGTGAGCAAGATGCGGCAGGAAGACCTGCTGATGCCCATCGATCGCAGCAAGATCGAAGGCTTTGACCAGCTGGACCCGGAACTGGTGAACCTGGATATCGACCCGGACAACCAGTACAGCGTGCCATACCTGTGGGGTACTACCGGCATTGCCGTGGACACCGCCGATGTGGAAGGCGAAGTGACAGCCTGGGCGGACCTGTGGGATGAGCGCTTTGAAGGCCGGGTCATGCTGACCAACGACATGCGTGAAGTGTTCCACGTTGGCCTGCGGGTGCTGGGTTACTCCGGTAACAGCACTGACCCGAAGGAAATCGAGGAAGCCTACGAGAAGCTGACCGAGCTGATGCCCTCTGTGCGCACCTTCAATTCGGATGCCCCCCGCATGCCGTACCTGGAAGGTGAAACCGACGTGGGCATGATCTGGAACGGCGAAGCCGTCATGGGCCGCGATACTCTGGATTCCCTGGAATACGTGTATCCGGAAGAAGGCATCATCGCCTGGCTGGACAGCTTCGTGATTCCCAAGAACGCCAAGAACCCGGAAGCCGCTCACCAGTTCATCAGCTTTGTGCTGCAGCCGGAAATCTCGGCCCTGATCAGCGAAGAGATCGGCTACGCCACACCCAACCTGGCGGCCCGGGATCTGCTGGATGACGCCGTTGCGAACGACCGGGCCAGCTACCCCAACGCCACCGACATGATCAATGCCGAGTTCCAGACCGACATTGGCGACGAGGCGCTGCAGGTGTATGCCAAATACTGGGAAATGTTGAAGTCCGGTCAGTAACCGGAAGAGCATCATGAACCTGGAAAACGGAGGCTTCGGCCTCCGTTTTTTATTGTCCAGGTTTCACTAAACTGAAATACATGGTCTATAACACTGAAGCATTTAATGGTCGTGCGCAGCATGGCCTTTAAATGTGGGTTGGACTAAGCCGCTGCCACTAATGCCAGCACACAATGTATAAGGGTAAAGTAAATTTTGAACGGATACC